>JADFXY010000044.1:0-17514 GCA_015233355.1 Deltaproteobacteria bacterium
GTAACCTGCCGTATTTCCCAGGGCGTTGCACTGGGCTAACATAGAGCGCCCCGTTGGGGCTTATTCGGAATGGTCTATTTTAAAAAAGTTGGCACGATTGTTCGTCGGCTTAAGTCAATGACATTGACACGCAACGCGCAACCCGTACTGGAGAGTCTCCCTTGCCAAAGTTCAAGACTATATTCGTAAACGCGGTCTGGTTGGGAATGGTCATTCTGCTTGGGTGCCTGACCGGAGTCAGCCAGGCCCAGTCCCCGCCGGCGGAGGACGTAACACCGGGGGACCACGTTTTTGATATAAAGGCAGCCGGCCTGAAGCGTCAATACATCGTTCATGTGCCGACTGGATACGATGGGAAGACGTCCGTGCCCGTGGTGATGATGTTCCACGGTGCAGGCGGCATGGCTCAGACGACCATGCTGGAGACCGATTTGTCCGGCAAGGCCGACAAGGAGAAATTTCTGGCCGTGTTTCCGGAAGGCTCACGACCGAACCCCTTAATCCGGGCCCGCTTTATGGGCAATCCCCAGACCTGGAATGATGGATCGAATCGGTCCAATGTTGGGGCAACCCAAAGAAAGGTTGATGATGTCGGCTTCGTCAACGCCCTAATTGACGATTTGATCAGTCGATTTCGCGTGGATGAGCATCGCATTTACGCCACCGGGTTTTCAAATGGAGCGTCCATGGCCTTTCGCCTGGGCCGTGAGCTTTCCAGACGCCTGGCTGCAATCGCCCCTGTGGCGGGGAGTGACTGGATGGTGCAGACAATGGTCGCCCGGCCGATTTCTCTTCTCTATATCACCGGAGACGCTGATCCGCTCAACCCGATCAACGGTGGGGACATGGTCTTGGGATGGCGGGTGATCGGTTATAAAAAACCGGTCCGGGAACAGATTCAGAGATGGGTGGAGATGCTCCGGTGCCCGCCTGGGGCTAAGGTCGTTTATGATCGAGCCGACGTCAAAAGGACGGCCTACGGTCCGGGCAAAGAAAGCTCGGAAGTCGTCTGGTACACCATTGAGGGGATGGGGCATACCTGGCCTGGAGGGATCCACTTCCTGCCTGAGAAACTGATCGGAAAGCCTTCGGACAAGCTCAAGGCCAATGATGTCATCTGGGAGTTTTTCCAGAAGCACCCCAGATAATTTTTGCCTTCTCAACCGGTCGGAAATGTGCTAACTGCACGCCATAGGTGTTCTTTCCGGCCCGTTATCGATATTCAAAAAAAGAGGAACTTGATTATGGCCCAAAATATTACTCAAAAAATACTCTCGGCCCATTTGGTCGAGGGGCGACTGGAAACCGGTCAGGAGATCGGCATCAAGATCGACCAGACCCTGACTCAGGATGCCACCGGCACCATGGCCTATCTGGAATTTGAAACCCTGGGCTTGGATCGGGTCAAGACCGAGGTATCGGTCAGTTACGTGGATCACAATCTTCTTCAGGCCGATTTTAAGAATGCCGATGACCATCGTTTCCTCCAATCCTGCGCGTCTCGGTTCGGTTTGCATTTCTCCCGGCCGGGGAATGGGATTTCCCATCAGGTCCATCTGGAGCGTTTCGGTGTCCCAGGGAAAACTCTGCTGGGTTCGGACAGCCACACTCCGGCCGGGGGCGGTTTGGGGATGCTGGCCATGGGGGCCGGCGGCATGGATGTGGCTCTGGCCATGGCCGGGTATCCGTTTTTCTTGAGCACGCCCGCGGTCCTTGGAGTGGAATTGACCGGTCGGTTGCCCCAATGGTCTTCGGCCAAGGATGTCATTTTGGAGATCCTGCGCCGGCTGTCGGTCAAAGGCGGTGTGGGTAAGGTTTTGGAATATTTTGGGCCGGGCGTGGCCACCCTGTCCGTTACGGACCGTGCCGTGATCACCCACATGGGTGCGGAGCTGGGCGCCACCTCGTCGGTTTTTCCATCGGATGAAGAGACCCGGCGATTCCTTTCCGCCCAGTCGCGGCCGGTTGACTGGCGTCCGCTGGCCGCTGATCCCGGGGCCGGTTACGATGCGGTCATGAAAGTTGACTTAACTCAAATCGAACCAATGATCGCCTGCCCCTCATCGCCGGATAACGTCAAGAAAGTGTCGGAAGTGGCCGGGACTCCCGTGACCCAGGTCATTGTCGGCTCTTCCGGCAATTCCTCTTTCCGGGACCTGATGATGGTGGCTAAGATTATGGCCGGCCGACAGGTCCATCCCAATGTCAGTCTGGATATCAATCCCGGCAGCCGACAGGCCCTGGAAAACGTGTCTTTCCATGACGGGTTGAAAGACCTGATCGGGTCCGGCGCCCGGATCCATCAATCGGGTTGCCTTGGTTGCATCGGCATGGGCCAGGCCCCGCCCACCGGAGGGGTGTCGGTCCGGACTTTCCCCCGCAATTTTCCCGGCCGGAGTGGGACACCCAATGATTTAGTCTACTTATCCAGCCCGGAAACGGCGGCTGCAGCGGCTGTGTTCGGTAGGATCACCTCGCCCACGGAATTAGGCGATTACCCAGTGGTGACCGAGCCGGAAAAATTTATTATCAATAATAACCTGCTCATTCCGCCGACGGATAATAACCGGGAGGTGGAGATCGTCCGGGGACCCAATATCAAGCCGTTCCCGGTCTTCGAGGCCGTCCCGGATGAGTTGACCCTGACGGTGCTGGCCAAGGTGGGCGACAATATCACCACCGACCACATTATGCCGGCCGGGAGCGCCATCCTGCCCTTGCGGAGCAATATTCCGGCCATCAGTGAATTCGTCTTCCGGGATGCCGCCCCGGGATTTGCCGCTCGGGCCAAGGCCACTGGTGACGGACTGGTCATCGGCGGAGAAAACTACGGGCAGGGGTCGTCCCGGGAACACGCGGCCATCGCGCCCCGGTATCTGGGGGTTCGGGCCAAGGTGGTCAAAAGCTTTGCCCGGATCCATCTGGCCAATTTGTGCAACATGGGAATTCTGCCTTTCACCTTTGCCGCCCCCGGTCAGTATGACCTGATTCAGGAAGGCGACAAATTGATTTTTAAGGGGTTGCATGATTTTCTGAAGTCCGGCGCCGTGGATTTCACGGCCGGGCTCGAAGGTAAGTCAGGATCGCTGCAGATTTCGCTCCGACTGGCTGCGACAGGCCGGGACCGGGGGATGTTGTTGGCCGGCGGCTTGCTAAACCTGGCCCGGATACAGGCCGGGAAATGAAAATCGTTACCCAGAATTTCAAGAATGGGCAAGTCAGATTAATCGACGCGCCGCCGCCCCAGCTCCAACCGGGCGGTGTGCTCGTCCGGACCAGGGCCTCCCTGATCAGCGTGGGCACGGACCGGTCCATGATCCATCTGTCCCAAAAGACTACCCTGCAAAAGGCCAAGGAACGGCCGGACCTGGTCAAGCGGGTCATTGGCAAGGTCAAGACGGACGGCCTGATGAACACCTACCGGGCTGTCAAGAATATCATGGAAGCTCCGCTGCCGCTGGGTTACTCCCTGGCCGGGGAAGTGTCCGGCGTGGGGGCCGGGGCCGAGCTGTTTCAGGTGGGAGATCGGGTGGCTTGCGCTGGGGCAGGGTACGCTAATCATGCTGAGCTGGTCTGGGTTCCCAAGAATTTAGTCGTGCCGGTTCCAGGCAGCCTGTCCTGGGCTGAGGCGTCTTTCGTCACGCTGGGCGCGATTGCCGTCCATGGAGTCCGTCAGGCGGAGGTGCAATTCGGGGCGACTGTGGCGATTATCGGGTTGGGCTTGGTCGGGCAACTGGCCGCCCGGATTTGCCTGGCTGCCGGATATAGGGTGGTCGGGGTGGATATTGATCCGGCCCGGAATGAACTGGCCCGAATAAGCGGTGTCCTGGCCGCGTCCGAGCCCTCGGAAGAGATCGTCCACCAGGTGCTGACCATTTCCCGGGGCATCGGGGCCGACGCCGTAATTGTCTGCGCCGCGGCCAAAGACAGCAGTGACACCTTAAGGCTGGCGGCAGATCTGGTTAAGGACCGGGGCCGGGTGGTGGTGGTGGGTGATGTGGGCATGGACATTCCCCGCCGGGAATACTATGCCAAGGAAATAGAAGTCCGCCTGTCCCGGTCGTATGGTCCGGGCCGGTATGATCCTGATTATGAAGAAAAAGGCCGGGGTTACCCACCGGGGTATGTCCGGTGGACCGAGACTGAGAACATGTCATCCTTCCTGGACCTGGTGGCGGCCGGCCGCATCCGTCTGGATGACCTGATATCTCATCAGTTTCCCATTGAGCAGGCCGAGGCCGCGTACGGGTTGGTTACCGGACAATCGGCTGAGCCGGTGCTGGGCATGGTCCTGACCTATCCGGCGGACCCGGACCTCCGCCCCAGACGGGATATGAGCATCGGTCCCCGTCCGGCCGGGACGTCCCCCGGCCAAATCGACCTGGGTCTGATCGGGGCCGGGGCCTTTGCCAAGGGCGTCTTGCTTCCGACCTTTATGGCCCAGCCGGAGATCAACCTGTCCGGAGTGGCCGCGGCCAAAGGATATACGGCCATGGTGGTGGCGGAAAGATACCAGGCCGAGTTCAGCGCCTCCGAAGCCGAGACCGTCCTGGCCGATCCCCAAATCACAGCGGTAGCCATCGCCACCCGCCACGACTCCCATGCTGCCCTGGCTATCCAGGCCTTAAACCGGGGCAAGCACGTCTTTCTGGAGAAACCCCTGTGCATCCGGGAGGAGGAATTGGCGGCTGTGATGACTGCTGTGGCGGATCACCCGGAACTGGTCCTGATGGTCGGATTCAATCGCCGGTTCAGCCCCCTGGCCGGGCAATTAAAGGCCCATTTTGCACCCCGGTCCGAGCCCCTGGCCCTGATCTACCGTGTCAATGCCGGCCGCATTCCCTTGGGCGACAAGTCGAGCTGGGTCCATGATCCGGAGTTAGGCGGCGGCCGGATTATCGGTGAGGTGTGCCATTTCGTGGATCTGCTGCTCTTCCTGACCGGGGCCCGGCCGGTCTGGGTTCAGGCCGGCTCCGCGGCCCAGGGCCGGCAGACCCAGGCCACCAATGACGTGGTCACCCTGACCATCTCCTTTGATGACGGCTCCCTGGGCACGATCCACTATTTCGCCAATGGCAGCCGGGCTTTTCCCAAGGAGCGGTTGGAGGTCTTCGGCCAGGAAAAGACGGCCGTCTTAGACAACTTCCGGACCCTGGAACTGGCTTCGGGTAAAGGCATGCGTAAGATCAAAAGAATGAATCAACAGAAAGGCTTTGAGGAAGAAGTCGCGGCTTTCGTCCAGGGCATCAAAGAAAACACCCACCCCATCCCCTGGCCCCAGCTCCTCGACACCACCCTGGTCACTTTCCGCGCCCTGGATTCGTTGAGAACGGGGTTACCGGTCAGGATCGGGTGAGGGTTAGGTTGAGTCCGGGACATTTGACTATCAGGCGCAGGAGATTACACCAGCCTTTTCTTTGTTGTTGACTAATCTGGATATAATATATAGAATAAATAAGTAATAATAGTGCATTAGCTGACATAGCTACTCTTTACCACGAAATACCACCAGGTCCTGATCAGATCGAATTTCTTAAGGCTGTTGCTCAGTATCTAATTTTCACCGATAAATTAACAAAGGAAGAGATAAAGGTCTTTTTGGACCAGGCTACTTCAGGTAAAGGAGATGCAATTATGCCCACCGTCGTAGAAGAATTTATCGAAGAAGGTTTTCAGAAGGGTGTTCAGGAGGGCGTTTTGGTTAAGGCGCGGGAAGATATTATTGAAGGTATTGAAATTCGATTCGGCCAGATCCCCAAGGAAGTTACTGAATCCATAAGTGGGTTATCAGATACTATGGTATTTAAATCACTGCTTAGACAAGCTTTTGTTTCAAAGAATCTGGATGAATTCGTTCAGGCGCTCAGGAAATCCAAGAACTAACCACCTATCCTCTATCCCCTGGCCCCGGCTCCAGGGCACAGTTCCAGGGCACGGCGGCGGTCACCTTCCGCTCCCTGGATTCGTTGAGGACGGGGTTACCGTTAAAGGTGGGGTGAAGGAGGGTGCTTGGGTTGAGAATGGGGAACGATTGGTCCTGAATAAAGTCAGGGTTGATGGTGATCCTTGTCACTGGCAAGGATTACCGGTGTTGGGAATTGGCGCTACCCTGACACTACTTTTCCATGGCCTTGTATCAACCTTGGTTTTCTTGACCAGACTACTCACCAATGCTTCGTCTGGACCAAAAACATACCCTTTACAATTGTTGGTAACAGCAAAATTAATATTGCGGACTTGATCTCTTTCGATTTCCCGATGAATAAAGCTATCTCCTTTGTCGGACATGAACAAACAAATAGACTGACTAAGTGGGATAATCTTCAGGGTTCCTACGGTGCAGACTCCATAGCCTCCCCAATAGGTATTTTTAGAATTAGCTGGGGGGACCAGCGTAAAAGGATTATCGGTCGTAACAAATGAGGTTTTCTCAGGCGCATGGCAAATTAGCCAATTCATCTGGGAAAAGTACGTTGCCTGCGTATAGCCCAAACGAATCATTGTTTCCAATTTATAGTCTTTTGTCGCATTAATCTGAAATCTATCACTTTGAACAAATTCGTAAAGTTCTTTGGCTGTTGTAGATGATATATCGTCTAAATCACCATCATATCCCCGTAGCATTTCTTTTGCTATTTCCTCAGTCGAGAACATCATTCCTAAAACATTTCTTATAACTTTTCCAGTCAACTCATCAGTAGTTTCATGGAAATTCGGAACCCTTGATTCTATTAGAGATATAAATAGCGAAAGGGCATATTTTTCTTCGTCTGTAATTGGTTGTCCTCCATTCAATTTTTCGATAATCGGTTTTGTAACACCTTCAATAGCAGAGAACATTTCTTCTATTTCGGTGTTACTCTCTCCATTTTCCAATTCTAACGTATAATAATTTAATCTTACTGCCGTATGAACTGTGGGCTGTTTCCTATATTCATTTCTCTCACGATCAAATACACACAGGTAACCATCACGACAAAAGTAACGTAAATAGAACTGGGGAATAAAATGATGTCGTTTTGGTTTATTCATGTTTTCCATCGCAGAACTCAACAACGCCAGCCAAGAACCTCATGTAAGACCTCAGGTGTGGCTCGGCGCCTATTCAAATGATCATTAAGTGTTAGTGCCTCTCCAGTTCTTTTTCCACCCAAACCAATCAAAGCGACTGCCAAACTTAGTGAGTGACGCCACCATGTCCTCTATCATCTCTTCAACATCGGCCTTAACTGCCCCATTACAAAGCACACTCACGATGGTCCCACCGGTACCAGAGCCGCCTGGCTCAAGATGGGAGAGGTGCCATTCGAAGCGCAAGGATATCTGTTCAGAGAAGAACCGGTGAGGGTCTTTGTCGGAGAAGTGGCCTTCAGGATAGTAGCTCGTCAAAGCTATCAGAATCCCCTGCAACGCATCAATATAATCGGAGCAGGCTGAGTTCATTTGAGCCGTAACCCCGGTGTCCCATTCTGGCTGGGCCCTGGCCAGCAGTTCTTTCTTGAGTTCGGGCAGTGAATTGATATAGTCGAGCGGATCGTTGGGTACAACAGGTTTAGGCGGTTTTGTATTCGGCAATGAGGGAACTGCTGGAGTCAAATGCTGCTGGCCAAAAAGTTCAGCCACTGCTATATGATCCGCTGAGTCTCGTCTTTGCTGCACTCTCACAAGCCATTTGTCCCGATAACGAACAACAACTTCCTGAGTAAGTTTCCGTCCGAAGCCGCCAGTCATTTGCGTCTCGTTGTGGCATTCCAGGCAAAGGACAGCCAGGTTCGAACGGGCATGATTTGTTGGATTGTCATCGAGGTGATGAATTTGGATTGTCTTTCCACGTACATTACAGACGCAGCATGTCCTATCGGATGCAAACAGAACATCGGCCGAATCGTCTATTGGAATGGAGCTACGGGGCTTAGCCATTTGGCTTTCCTCGCAAATATAATAATGATTAGATTGATCATCACAAGACGCGGAATTCCGATTTTCAGTCCATATGACAAGTCCATGTTGCGGTGACAGGCAACGCAATATATTTTCATGGAGTTATTCCCGTGCCTCTCTTGAATGCCTGATTCAAAGTGTTTTGTCACAGCGCCTTTACTGACCGGCATAACAAACCTCAATGAAGACCCCAAAAGTCCACCGACGGTACTCCAACGGCAAACCCAGCCACCAACGCAGTCAGACCTACCGATTTCTTCGGTCGTGCTTACCGTGTACCTTCCTATTTTCGCATAAATCGAAAAAATAACCGCTCATTATTTCGAATGCACCATACATTACTCTATCTTGAATCGCAAGCATTTTTTATGAATTGCCCCCATAAATCTGAACAAGGTGATTCGTTTAACGAGCCAATAAATTTAAACGACCGTTACATCCACTTCTGCTAAATCCTCATGATCACCCTTTATCAACTCTCGGGTGATCGCCATGAAAGCTTTTAGGGATGGGGACAGCCACTTTTCCTGATACCGGACCATGAAGATGGCCACCTCGATCTGGATTTCCGACCAGGGCAGGGCGGCCAATCTTTTGCAGGCCAGGGCTGCGCCGGTCAGGACGGTGTCCGTGGTCGGCTCGCCAGAGACGGGATAAGCCGTGACCGAAATTCCGTGGGACTTCAGGGCGTCCATAAGCGGGGCGGCCCGCTCGCCGGACCTGCCAGTAACCACCAGGGCCTTATCTCCCCAGTCGCGGGCCAAGGGGGCCGCGTCTTTGATCGCACCGGGACCGAAGATGATCCGGGCGGCCGTGGCGAATTCAAAACGCATGGTTAACCCCAACCATTGTCGTCTGGAAATATATTGGAGTACTTGGTCAATTGGGTCGGCTTGGCAATCATGCTTTTTACTGTATCGCGCCATTTCAGGTAATGGGCAGTTTCCTTATGCCGGGTCGTATCATCGGGTGTGCGATAGACCTCCACCAGCATGAAATGATTAGGGGCATTGTCCTCCTGGATGACATCAAAGCGGACTATCCCCGGTTCCAGCACGCTGTGGCCGGCGTTTTCCATCGTCGCCGCCTTAAATGCCTCAATGTGGTCATCCTTGACCTGGACAAAAACGTGAACGATAAACATGATGATCCCTCCTATACAGGTTAGTTTAGGTTCGCTTATTTTTGTGCGGAGACGGTTGGCCATAAATGGTCAGCATCAACTCCGGCCCGACCAGGCTGTAAACCGGCGCCTTTCCTTAATGGGCCAGACTTTCGGATATAATCTTTCTCACGCCTTCTACCCGGGTTTCTATATATGATATTCCGGTCTCTTTGTTCTTTATTCTCGACAAAAAAGACACCAAGAGCTGGTTTCTGGTATATTGTCTGTAGGGTAACGTTTCCAGGGTGATGGTATTCGGCAATCCGCCGGGACTCATCAGCTCCAGGCGGTCGTCATACATGAACAGCCTGATTTTAGATCCGGAAATTGAGTAGTCCCGGTGCGCCACAGCGTTCACCAGGGCTTCGTAGACGGGCGGAAGAGAATACTGAGGGTAATCCAGGCGCCCTATCTTCTTTGTCGCCGGTTTGAGCATAAATCGTTTCACAAAGGCTAAAGCCCCATCAATCTGGTTATCGACCGGTCCCTCAATTTTTTCCTCATGCACCAGGTCATCCGAATCAGGATAGAACCCCCGATAGACCACTGACTGGATATAGGCTGAAGGCAAGTGACGCTGAGGATCAAGACCGAAGATCAGGAGGCCGGCCACGGTGGGCCTGATCAGCCCCTCCTCATCTTTCGTCATCACCCTGGTGTTGATTAATAAATCCTGTAATGGAAGAGGGGAGGGACCGAAGTAATTTTTTATGGCCGTCTCGTTCAAGTCGTTTTCGACAGCCGTAGGTACCGCCATCTCGTCGAAAACAAACGACCTCCCCCGTTGCTGAAACAGGCGGGCCAGTTCCTGCTGGGTCAGGATTCGTTTAGTTTTTCCCACCCGGATACTCCAGCGGCCGTTTGTTGTTTGATGAACATAAAGGCTCTTGGGGATCAATACCATCAACACGTTGGCATCATGGCCGGATAAGTCCGGCAGCAGCAGCTTGCGGATGATCGGCCTGATAGGGGGATCACAATTATTGGAGGCGATGTTGATGACCCAGTGTTCCACGTTATCCAGATAATCTTTTGGAATTCCTTTGACCACTCCGTTGTCATCCACCCCCAAAAAAATTGCGCTTCCTTCAGTGTTGGCAAATGCCGCCATTTCTCCGGCCACGTCCTCGGGATTAGGCGAACTCACTGATTTATTTCTAAATCGGAGCTCCTTGAATTCGGCCAAAGAATCTTCCCCGGCGGCTAGCTGATCCTTGATTTCTTCCGTGGTCCGGAACATTGTTTCAAACCCCATAACATCATGATATCAAATGGCTATTACCTGGTCTCCAACCTGGTCAGCCGGGAGACATGATAGACATTGATTTGGCCCAGGCCGCGCACGGTGATGACTTCTTGTTCGGCGACCACGTTGTCCTTAACCAGGTCATAAGTTGGGGTGTCCACTAACATGAGCTGATCGGCCGCCTGGCTCTCCAATTTGGCGGCCAGGTTGACTGAATTCCCCAGGTAGGTGAATTCTCTTTTGATGTAGTTTCCCAGGATAATCGCGTAGATTTCACCAGTGCTGACGCCCATGCGGACCTGGATATTGGAATCAACGCCATAGACCATGCGGAGTTTGCGGTTTTTGTGGATCAAGGCCCGATGGATATCCACCCCGGCTTTGATGGCATTGAGGGCCACGACCGGCGCCAAATGATTTCCATGTTCAAATATGGCCATGAAGCCATCCCCCAAGAATTTGTCTATGTAACCATCGTGTTGATAGATGATTAAACACAGGCGGTCGATTAATTCGTCGATCATTTTTACTGTCATGTCTTCGTCCGAACGTTTCATTAGCCCGCTGAAGCCCACGATATCGACAAAGATGGTGGAGGCGAATATTTTGGTCCGGTTTTTAGCCGCGGTAAAAGGGTTGATGTTCCGGCCCAGCCGGTTTCTGATGAACATGGAGTCGTTATAAACCAGATCTGAGGTCAGCAACTCCGCCGACGAGTGTTTATCAATCACTCTGGCCGTATTGAAGGCCCGAATAATCACGCTGTTAATTCCGAGTATCATGCCCACCTTGGCCGATTGCCGGAGATACTCAAAGGCTTCCGTCTCCCGGTTGGTGGCGTAGTACATGGCGCCCATCTCGTACAGGATGTCGGCCATAATTTGGTCCTGATCTTGACCGCGCTCCCGGGCCACCCGGATGATGGCGTGAATTTTCTTTTCGGCCTGGTCGTATTCGTGCATGATTTTGTTGATTTTGGCGGCCAGCAGTCCGGCGCTAAGCAGATCTAAGTGCATCTCTTCTTCTCTGAATTTTTGCTCCAGTTCCAGAGCATCGGCCAGGGCCTCTTCTAAGAGATTTGAGACAAAGCGCCATTCCGCCTTCTCCAATCTGGCCTTTAGCAACCCTTTCGTATAATTAAGTTTCGAGAAAATATCCACGGCTTCATCGAGCCATCGGCCCACCCCTTGTTCCTTTAAGTCCATCAACCGGTTGATCCGGGAGAAATTGACCAGGGAATAGGCGTAAATCATTGAAGAAGAGTCGTCGGCGTTTTTTAAGTATCTGGCGTACGAATCCTCTTTGTCTAGGGCGATATATTTTCTGGCCCGGCTGTACCGGTTGAGAGCCAGATTGGCGGTGCCCAGTAAGGAATAGACTTCGCCGGAAAACTTAGCCAGGGAGGGATGCTCCGAGGTCATTTGCAGAGCTTGATTGAGGTAGAACTCCGCATCGAGGTAGTTTTTTTGGGCCAGATGGACGTACCCCAAAGAGAGATGGATCTTCAGTCTCCACCGGCTGAAAACGGGGTCATCGGTTGTCTCCAACGTATCCAGGGCTTCGTCTAACAGCTCCTCGGCCCGGGGAAGGTGATTTGTCTTTTGCAAAATTAAATTCTTGTACCATTTCGTGACGGCGGCCAGGAAGGGGTTATCCATGTACCCGGCCACACCACGCTCAAACTCACCCAGGGTTTTGAGGATTTGCTCGGTAGAACCGGAAATATCCAAGAAGTGAAAAGTATCCCCAATCTTTTTTATATCGTTTTCTATAGAGTTAGAGCTTGTCATAATATCCTCAATCAGGTGCCCGGCATATCGGCGCTGAAACCGTAACCAGGGTACCCGCATGAAATTTTCTTAGAATGGCAAATCCCACTAGGCCCGTTCGAGGCTTTTAGGAGCGCCCATTCCTGAAAGATCAAGATTTTCGTAAGCGTAAATTATTTCATGCGCTTGCCCTGAAACCGTAACGCACAACAAAATGATGCGTATTTTGGATTATCATAAGAAAAATGTCAAGGAAAGCTTGAAAGAAACAGCCATTGAAGCAGCCGGCCGGGGTAACCCGAGGGACCGGAGGAGATGTCTGTTGGCGCGGAAATTGCTCTTCCTTAAAGTCATGTTGCTAAACCCATGGAAAGGAGGCGGCCCATGCAAGTGAATCAGACGGCATCTGTTCGACCACCCGGGGTGCCCGCGGCACCGAAGGACAAACCCTCTGCCGAGTTTAAGGAGATACTGTCCTCCTCAGGCACTTTGGACGCGGCCCGCCGACTCCTTTCAACGACCCGGCAGTCTCGGACCTTTGATCGTCTGGTCCGGCATGATCCGGAAAAGGCAAACCAGGTGGCCGCATTAGTCGTGGAACGCCGCCAAATTAAGGACCGGATGCCCACCGACCAGGCCGCACGGGCCGACTTCGATGCCTTGACTAACCGGTTAAAACAATATCACATTAATCTTTATAATTCTTCTCAGATCAGAGGAGGTCCGCCCGGTCCTATCCAGACCAACCCTGCGGTGGTGACACAGCCGGATTCCCGTGCCCACAGCGAGACCGTCAAAAATCCGTCGTTGAGTCCATCCCGCGCCATCGGCCAGACCGCCAAAGATTCGTCGTTGGGTCAATCTCTTATCGATGCGGCCAGAAGTAAACACCTGGGCAAGCCCCGGTCTTCAGAGAACTGTTATGAGCTTATGGCTAATCTATTGGAGGACGTGGGCGTCAACTACTATGGCCCCACCGGACTCTACAGCCATCTGGTCAATAAGGCCAAGCAGGAGGGCAAAGCCGACAATGCCTATTTAACAGGTGAGGGACTGACGAGGACTATTTGCGCTCCCCAAGACGTTAATCGTCTGATTATCTCCAAGACCGACCTGAAGAATCCCGCCAAAGCGGTTGACCAGGTCTGGCAGAAACTTGAGCCGCAACTGAAGGAAGGAGATATTCTGTCGTTTTCATCGAAGAGATCCGGTCACACCGGGGTGGTTGGCCGTTATGAAGGAGAATGGTCCTACATAAATTCCGGTTACGCTGATCATCCGGTGAATTCTACGGCGAAATCTTCTCATCGGGTCGAGGAAGAAAGGCTCAAAGATGAAGTCCTGGTCCACGCCAAACGGGCCGGAAAGCATAACCAAGATTTGATGATCACCCTGGGAACGCCCAATCCAATCCAGACTGCACCTTACGCCAAGGGGAGAGTGTTGGCCCAGGCCGACAAAACCGCCTCCGCCACGGATGTCCGATAATCAGATTTACCAACCGGTTAGTCGGTGCTATTGTCCGACACCGCCATTGCCTTCTCGGCAAACCCTCGGCGGGATGCTTTGTTTTTAAATGCTGTCGGTTGCTCGGCTGGTTAGTCGATGCGGGCGGTGCATTGGGTGGACAGGCCAAGGGCATCAGCCAGACCGGCGTTGATTTCCAGGGCGTATTTAGCTGGGGCCAGGGACGGGTATGTAGGGCAGGGGTCACTCTTGCAGGGTGGGAGGTTGTGAAGAATGCCGACGACGCGCATATCCTGGGAAAAGAAAATAATATCGAGGGGAATCAGGGTATTTTTCATCCAGAAGGCCAGCTCTTCATCTTCAGGATAGATAAACAGCATCCCGGCGTCTTTAGCCAGTTCTTTCCGAAACATCAGTCCCCTGACTTTTTTTTCCGGGGTATCCGCCGTTTCAGCTATAAATACGGTGAGTTCTTTACCCGACTGGAAGAACCGGACGGTTCGTTTGCCGTCGCCCCGGCAAGCCGTGGGACAGAAAAATGAGGCGAGCAATAGTAGACAGAGGGCATTTTTTATCATGGCCACGGATAAGAGAAAGACCGCCCCGCCGGGGAATAGGAATCCTCGCCGGTCAGAAGCGGTCTCGTCATTCAAGCAATCAGAAATTAAACGGCTAGTCGGCTAGGAGCGTTGGCTTCGGGTGTTTCGGATGGTTTTCCGGGGATTATTTCCCCGGCGCCCGATATGGTTTCCTAGGCTTTGGCTTCTTTAATGGCTTTGATTTCTTCTTTAAGCTGATCTACTTCTTCCTTATATTTCTTAAGTTCCTCTGCTGATTCGTAGCCGGCCGAATCGGCATCATCTTTGCGGAACTTGTCTTTGATTTCATCCAGGCCCAGGTACGTGGCTAAAGCCCCGCCCAGTAATAAGGCTATCGGGATAGCTCCTTTTAATATGTCCAAAAAAGGTCCCCACCAGATGACCAGACCGATCAACCCTAAGACGACGGCTCCTCCCCCTCCAACTAAAGGCATCATGCGAATTCCCTCCTTAATGAAAAAAAATATTCAAACCTCTTAATATGCTTCTATTAACATATCACAGGAAAAGAAGCAAGAAAATTGGGCTGCGTATCTTGAAAATATTTCGTTTCCGCTTGTCGCGGCCATTGGTTATAAGAAGAAGTGGTTGGGTCGGGCTCAAAGCCGAAAAGCGTGGCGGGACGATTTTTTTTTACGCCGGTCTGGTCCGGACGGAGACCGGGTCTTGCTTTTTTCGGCAATCTCATCAATAATAATATCCTTGCCGGGTCTGCAGACAACCTCAAGTATTAAACAAAGGAGTTGATGCTATGCCTTTGGTGTTGCTTATTGCCCTGTGCGGAGCCCTCGGGTGCCTGGCCCGGTATTATGGTTCCGGATGGGTATATAGCCTCTTGGGGAGGGGGTTTCCCTATGGAACGATGGTGGTCAACGTCCTTGGGGCGTTCTTAATCGGCCTGATTATGGAGTTTAGTCTCCGGAGTAATCTGGTTCCCCCCGACCTCAGAACTGGAGTGACAGTCGGCTTTCTGGGTGGATTAACCACATTTTCTACTTTCAGTTATGAAACATTCAGGCTGATTGAGGCGGGACAGTGGTTGATCGCCTCTTTGAATGTCGTGATAAATGTTTTGGTTTGTCTCTTCTTTACCTGGTTGGGAATTACGGCTACCCGGTGGTTGTAAGATCAGTCGGATGTGTCTCGGTCGGCAGACCATCTGAGAATCTTGCTGACACGTAACCTGCTGTATTTCCCAAGGCGCTGCCCCGATGTTGGTGAATTAAGGGGGTGACGTTAAGATCTCTCGCTTCGCTCGAAATGACAGGGAAGTGGACCACCTGGAATGACGATGTAAATTTGTCATTCCGAGCGAAGCGAGGAATCTTATCTCATCCGAAGAAGGTCAGGCGTGCCGCTAATTCAACAGCATTGGGGCGCTGCCCTGGGCTAATATAGAGCGCTCCGTGGGGCTTATTCGGAATGGGCCATTTTTGCAAAATTAGCATGCCCGTCCGGCCTTGACTCAATGACATTGAGATATATCTGCGTGACAGCCAGACGGATTACCTGCCTGGTCAACAGAAACAGCCATTGGATTAAAATCCGCTCCATATAAAACTTCACCCAAATGAACTCCTGTCTAAAGCTGTTGACATCGGGCTAAAAATGCGGGTATAAGATTGGATCAAGGTAATCATCGGAGGAAAACGTCGCCCATGAAGGCTGTCACCACATTTTGTTGCATATTTATCATGGTGTTATCCTGGTCTTTTTTTTCCGGATGTGCGGCCGATAAGCCGAACGCGGCCAAGAAGGAGGGGCCGCCAAAGGGGGTACTGGCGGTGTCCAACATCTGCGTCTCCGGTTTTGGGATCTATCAGGCGGACCCTCCCAGCGGATTATATCGGCCCGGCGTATATAAGGTCAATCTGTTCTTTGTCCCTCATCCTGTTCGTGACGGAAGCGGCCAGGTCAAGGTTGGCCAGGTCGAAAAGAAACGTCTGGTGGATTCCACCACGGTAACGATCAAGGAAGGAGAAACCACCGAGGTTTCATTTTATAAATGCTATTAAAGATGGGCTAGCTGACCACCGGCTCGAACGTCCGCCTACCCTTTGGGGACATGTTGTTTATGAGTGCCGGTCAACGTGCTTGCTGCCGGGAATCCGCCGTGAATGTCAACCCCAAGAAAATATTTATAACTAAATGGTTGTTTGCGGCCTTCGTTTTTTTTACTTTTTCGCTACGGCTGAGTATCGAGTTCAACCTCGTTGCCGTATGTATATTTGCTTTTTTGGTACTTATTGATTTCCTGGCGGATATATTTCCTCAAAAGAAAAAGCACCTCGATCTCCACCTTTCCTCCAAGCCCAACCATCCGTTGATCGGCGCCAATTCCACGTCTCCCGGCCACCGTCAGCTCGAGTCCGGGCAGGCTGGTCCAACCGACCGTCATCCTGGGGAGAATGGACCAGGGCAAATCCGTCATTCCGGATAACTGCGTGGGTGTTGTCCCAGGTGAGACATCTATCGACAAGAAAGTAATAAAAAAAGGCCGACTGAAGCTTAATGACTTCAACCGGCCTTTTTTTTACATAATGGCGGAGGGAGAGGGATTCGAACCCCCGGACCTTTCAGTCAACGATTTTCAAGACCGTCTCCTTAAGCCGCTCGGACATCCCTCCAATTTCAGGACCCTGCTTCTATTGCTGTCCAAGACAACAACATATTATAGCTCATAATTGATAAAAAGCAAGAGATTTGTTAATCAAGAGCAGGCCGGACGCATGAAATATTCCTAGAACGGCTGAGTCTAAATAAGCTTCTAACCAACCTCGATCTCCAACGGGACCGGACACCCTGAAATTAAACGAATAGCCGGAACTTGACATCGGCAGGTGAGTGCTTATTTTATAATTGTCACCATTTGGGAACAAGAATTATTATCAGCCAAAAAATTAACCTGCCCAGTCATGGGGCGCGAGCCGGGTTATTGCAACCCCGGCTTTTTTTATGGAGGTAACTGATGAATGGAGATAGGCTAACTATCCGACCTCACTGTGGTCCACCGGAATTTGACTTAACTGCGGAAGCATTTGTCCGTCAGGATGAAAACGATGATGCCGTTTTTTATGCGACGGAACGACTCGTCAACCACCTTGACTCTCTGGCTCTGAACACCGTAGAAAGGGTGATTGGAAAGTTAGTTGTCGAAGATGATCCCGTCATACTGGACTTGATGACCGGTGCGGATTCCCATATCCCGAGTCGGCTTAAGCCCGCCGGAGTCGTCGGACTGGGGTTAAATGAAAAAGAGCTGTCCCAAAATAAAGCCCTGACCGAATTCGTCATCCATGATCTGAATAAATGCCCGACTCTCCCTTT
>JADFXY010000450.1:0-3504 GCA_015233355.1 Deltaproteobacteria bacterium
AGGGCGGCTATGATGAAGAAGTTGGCAAAGGAGTCAACGGTGAAGAAATGGGCGAGCTGAACGGGTAGGACCGAGGCGGCATAAAAAGCCGCGGCCAACACGGCCAGGCGCTTATCCCGGTACAATGCCACAGCCAAAAAAAAGACCAGCAAAACCGTCCCGAGGTCGAGCAGGGCACTGATGGTTCGGCCCACCAAATGGATCTGGCCATAACCGCTTTTTCCCAACGCAATGGACGCGGCCTTGACCATGGTCGTCGGCAATGTTCCGTAGACAAAAGAATCATGTCCCACATTGCGTGGGTTTAAGGGGGAGCGGGCTTCATCGAAGTAGTCCTTGAGGTGAAACGGCCACCTCAACGAAGTCTCGACTATAGTCAGGAATCGTTCGTCGGCGTGGAGATGATGCCCCTGGTCCCAATTTAGGCCGGTCAGCCGGAACACCGCCCCTAGGATTACAACCAAGGCTAAGGCAATGATGGTTTTTTTCATAGGGTGATTATTCGGGTACGATTCCGGTTGGGGTGATTTTTTATTGTCTGCCGATATTAGAATTCCTGAAAATCTGCCTCTTTCAGGGGAAGTGCAAATTCAGGGCGAATTTTCCGGTCTCCACTCCTCTTGATTATTTTTGATTTTATCACCTTATCATTTCCTTCTTGGAATTTCAAGCGCCGAATAGGCGTCTTTGATTCCTCGGCTGTCGGTTTATCTTTTGCTTGTTGTCCTCTTCCCGTAACCAATATGGCCAACTCGGTGACAAAATGTTTCATTTGCTCGGCCTGAGCGTTTAATTCCTCCGAAGCCGAGGCCGACTCCTCAGCACTGGACGCATTTTGTTGAGTCACTTTATTCATCTCATTCACGGCGCCGCCAACCTGATTAATCCCTTGCTCCTGCTCATGGGATGCGGCCATGATTTCCCCAACAAGTTCCGTAACCTTCTTTGAACCTTGCTCTACCTTCTCAAACGCTGCTTTGGTGGTCGAAACCAGGGTGGTGCCGACTTTAATCTTTTTTACCGTGTCATCGATGAGGCTGGCCGTGCTCTTGGCGGCTTCCGCAGCCCGCATGGCCAGGTTACGGACTTCATCGGCCACTACAGCGAATCCGGCTCCGGCTTCACCGGCCCGGGCGGCCTCCACTGCGGCGTTAAGGGCCAGAAGATTAGTCTGAAAAGCGATCTCGTCAATAGTCCTGACGATTTTTTGGGTTTGGTCGCTGGCCTTGGATGTTTCTTCCATAGACAGGGTCAATTCTTTCATAGACGCCATGGCTTCTTCCACCACCCCAAAGGTTTCTTTCATGGAGTTACCGGCCAGGTTGCAGTTTTGGGCGTTTTGTTGCGTCATGGATGTGATTTCCTCTAGAGAGGAAGATGTTTGTTCGATGGCCGCGGCCTGTTCTGAAGTGCCTTCGGCTAATTGCTGGCTGGCTGAGGCGATTTGATTAGAGGCTGTGGCGACCTGTTCTGCGCCATCGGATAAGCCCCGGATAACCCGACTTAACGTTCGAGTAATGCCCCGAGTGATGACAAATGCCAATAAAAAACCGGCGGCTATGGCAATTAAGCCGATAATCATTAAAAATTTTACAGCCAGGGAGTTGACCGCCTCCAACTCAGGGCCGAGGGCGTCCTGATCCGCCATTATAGATAACTTGACGTCCTCAACATTCTTGGCCATCAATTCGCCTAACGGATCAAGTGAATTACTTATATCTTTAGCATGCTCAGTCACGTCTTTTACTATTTTTTCAAGTGCTTGAGCATATTCTCCTTTTAATCCTGATAGTTGCGTTAGCAGATCACGTTGGGCCGGATTCTTGAGTTCCTTATCCAGAGTATTCATTACTTCTTGCATTTTGCCGAATTCTTCCCTGGCCCGAACCGCGGCCTTGATGTCTTCGGTGTCTAAAAATTTAGTCGCGTATAGACGCGCTAAGAGCAAACTTCGAAGCGCCAATCCCACATGATAAATGTTTGTCGAATCGCTGTCTTCTTTGGCAGAATTGAGCATCTGAGTCAGCATTTTTTCCATAAGAGGCCCTTTAGCATTCAACACACTTTCTGTTAATAGTTTGGTCTCTTTGACCTTTTTGACTATTTCAAAGAAGACGTCTTTGTATTGCTTATGCTTTGCGCCGATTTCAGCGATCAACCTAACCCGTGTGGGTTCGGTGATTTGTTTACTGGCTTGTTCGTTGAACTCATTAGTTTTCTTGTAATATTCTTGAAATTTATCAAGATATTTGTCGTTGTTGTTGATGAGGAAGCTTTTGGCCTCCATGCGTAACATCAGGATGTGGGCTTGAAGTCGTCCGGCCAGGTTGGTCTCACGGGCCAACTCCCGGTAATGACTGAAACCTTCTTTGGCTCCCTTGAGCGCATTAAAGGCGACCAGCCCTAAACAAACCATCAAAGTCAGGCACAGGATAAAACCTAAGAAAATTTTTTTTCCGACAGTCATATTCTTTAACATAGGTATCTCCTTTTTTTGATTATCAATGCAACCGATTAACTTAGGTCGATATGCCCTCAGCATCCGGCATCGTTTTCAGCCAACCGACGTAAGGAAAGCACTGAGGGATCGGCGAACCCATGAGACGCCTTTGCTTATTAAAACAATAATGATTACTGTTACTAAAATATGGGTGTTAAATCCACCGGATTAATCTATTAACTTATAGGATTAGCTTCTCATTTTATTTGATTACCAATGAATTACTTGGGAGGAATTAGAGATCTGAGAGCCGATTTTAGAATCTTTCTTATTCCGCCATGTTCGTGAACATCGGATCTGCTTTATTGACATTTTCATGGGAGCAGTTAAGTTGGACCAGAATTGACATCCCGCCTTACCACCTGTTTCGTCTCATCTGCAAGGTAAATTCCGTAGGTTAGAGTAAGTCATACTATAAATTTTCTCTTAAGTCAAGAAATAAGTTCGTGTTATTCATATGGATTAAGTATAGTATTGATGGGGTATAGTTGATGTATATAATCCTGTTGTCCTACTTTGCCGGAACGCGGTTGCATAAGCATAGGCTAACGAGATAATAGGCAAAGACACAAAAAATGCCGGAAAGATGATGGGGTTGGTCACAACGGGGAAAGAGTGAGGAGGGGGGGAATTTGGATCAAACGATGAAAATAATTTTCCCCCTAAATTAAACCGAAATTGATCCTTCAGAAAATAGGCCGATGGTTATGAGGGGGAAAGTGTATCGGGGTGGCATTGCCGGAGTTTGTTCTTTTAGCTGTCTATAATTAACCTGAGTTCGATAAATAAGCGTCAATGTCGTTGACTTAAGGTGCAGGGGCATCGGATCATACTCTAATAAATGGTCAATTCCGATTAAGCCCCAAAGGGGCGCTCCAGGTTAGCCCAGGGCAGCGCCCCAATGCTGTTGAATTAAGCTTTTGAGGTCCGTTTGAGGTCCGCACCGAATTTCCAGTGGGGCGTCGGGCGGACCGCGTCGGAACTTCGAGGCTCCAACCACCGCT
>JADFXY010000451.1:0-3489 GCA_015233355.1 Deltaproteobacteria bacterium
TTTCCGGGGCCGCAAAGAGCGGACTCCTCGATCGTGGCGCACAGATCCTCGAGTTGGGTGATGTCTTCCATCTCGCCCCGGCCCTCGCACATCTTCGTGACCAGTTCGTGCATCCGCTTCACGCCCACCCGGCAGGGCACGCACTTGCCGCAGGATTCCTCCACCAGGAAGTTGAGGAAATAGCGCGCCACGTCCACCATGCACTTGTCCTCGTCCATGACGATCATGCCGCCCGAACCCATGATCGCCCCTAACTTAAGGATGGACTCGTAGTCTACCGGGGCATTGAGGTGCTGGGCCGGAATGCAACCGCCCGAGGGACCACCCAATTGGGCCGCCTTAAACTTTTTGTTTTTAGGGATGCCTCCGCCGATATCATGAATGATGGTGCCCAGTGGAGTGCCCATGGGAACTTCGACCAGGCCGACATTCCGGACATCTCCGGTCAGCGCAAAAACCTTGGTTCCCCGGCTCCGCTGGGTCCCGATTCCGGCAAACCATTTGCCGCCTTTAAGAATGATTTGAGGAACCGAGGCCAGGGTTTCCACGTTATTCAAGATAGTCGGTTTTTTCCATAATCCTTGAATGGCTGGGAATGGCGGCCGGGGCCGGGGCACACCCCGTTTGCCTTCAATGGAGGTCATCAAGGCCGTTTCCTCACCGCAGACAAAAGCGCCGGCCCCTCGGTAAATTTCCAGATCAAAATCAAAACCGGAGCCCAGAATATCTTGGCCTAGGAGACCGTGTTCTCGGGCCTGGTCGATGGCCAGGTTGAGCATTTTGACGGCCAGCGGATATTCGGCCCGGCAATAGATAAACCCTTGCCGGGAACCAATGGCCTTGGCTGCAATGATCATCCCCTCCAGTACCGAGTGGGGATCTGATTCTAAAACGCAGCGGTCCATAAATGCGCCTGGGTCACCTTCATCGGCATTACACAGGACGTATTTGACGTCGTTCCGGGACTTGGACGCGAATTCCCATTTGATGCCGGTGGGGAATCCGGCCCCACCCCGTCCTCTTAAACCTGAGGCCTTCATCTCCTGGATGATATCTTGGGGCGACATTTGATACAGCGCCTTGGCCGCGGCAAAGTAACCGTCTGTGGCAATGTATTCCTCCAGGCTTTCGGCCCGGATCAGCCCCCGGTTCCGCATGACCCGGAGTTCCTGCATCCCGAAAAACGAGTTGTCTTTGATCGATGGGACCGCAGCCGCGTCAGTGGCCGGTGGACCCTCGAAGGCATGGTCCGGCTGTTCCCAGCCTCGGGCAAAGGTCCAGTCCGTCATGATCCGGCCGTTCAGGACATGGTTACGAAAGATGTCGCTGGCCCGTTCCGGAGTCACGTTGGCATATTTTATGGCTTCTTCAGCCAGCCGCTCAATCGTGATCAGGGGTTCTCGATTACACATGCCGGCGCAACCGGAAGTGGTCAACAAGATATCGGTCCGGCCGGAATCGGCCAGTTCCTCCTGGAGGGCCTGCCAGACCTTGTCCGCGCCGGAGGAAATGCCGCAAGTGCCCATATGAACCGTGACCCTGGCTCTGAGCTTATCCGGCTCCAGGACTGAAGACCTGAGGACGTCACCTTTTATGCGATAGAGATGTTCAACTTTTAACCTACCCATTAGATCGCTCCCCGGCTATTCGTAATCCTTGATGATTTCCTGCACCTTTGAAGATTTAACCTGGCGGTGGGTATCTTCATCCACCATCATCACCGGTGCCAGCCCACAGGCGCCTAAACAGCGGACGGTCTCTAGGGAGAATCTCCTATCCGCCGTCGTATCTCCAGGACTAATATGCAATTCTTCAATTACTTCATTCAGGTTGCCCTGTCCGCCGCGGACGTAGCAGGCGGTGCCCAGGCAGCAACGGATGGTATGACGGCCGCGTGGTGTGGTCGTGAAGAAATGATAAAACGTGACCACGCCGTGGACCTCACTTAAAGGAACGATCAGGCCCAGCGCCGCCCTTTCCTGGATACAGGTGGGGATATACCCGACGGTCTCTTGGATTTCCTCCAGCACCGGGATAAGTGAGCCGGGTTTAAATTTGTGGCGCTCGATAATGGCATCAATAGCCGACCATTGGGCCGGGCTGAATTCTTCTTCGCCCGTCTGGGTCAATTCTTTGGTTTCGCTGATGGTGTTCACGGGACCTCCCCTATCAATCCGGTTATCTTGTCTAATGGGACCCGAAGAGCCTCTTCCAGCTTGACGTCAAGTGCATCCGATCTATCAGTCATAAATAATTCAGTCACCACGTTCTCGCCCAGTTCGTTTGGCTGGGTTAAAATTCATACACAATTAAAATGGCAAAACCGTCACGTTTTAATAAATCTTCGAGGTCAGGTTGATCTTTGTTAGTTTACAGTTATGCCATTACCAGCTAAGACTGCCTCAAATTCGGTTTTGAATGTCTCCAAATCCTGAGCTTTGATAGCCATGCGGAGTAAATTCTTGAGCCTATCCCTAATCTCAATCTGGTTTATTTTATCATTGAGGTCACCGGGCACCCACCCAAATTTGGTTTCCAGTGCCTCGATAAGCATCTCTCGGGCGTCTTTTAATTCCCCCATGTGAAAGATATCCTGTCCGGCCCTGGTCTCGGCTAAATCAAAATTCAACATGGTGATGACCTCCTCTCGGCTGATCCTAATTCGCATCATAACATAATTCAATGTCAAAATCATGCTCAATCTTTACCAATTGGCCGGGTCTGGACATATCTACTCACAATCTTCTGATTCCATGGAGGAACCGGTAGAATTAATTCAGGCAATGTTCGAGCCAATACCACTCATTCTTAAGTTGAGAAATAAGGAGTTAAATTTAAGTAAGTTGTACTGCCAATCAAAATTGGAGTCAAAATTGATGCCGGTTGACTGTCAGGTTCTTTTACAATTCGTCAGATTAGTTTACCCGGCCGATCACGTATGGAGGGGGCCGGGTGGCCGCGTTCTAAGGATCAGCCACGGCTCCTTCATGACCTAACGGCCCGAAGGAAGGGTAAAGATCAAATTGATCCATTTGCCTTCTTCGGATTCCGCCCAGATGGTGCCGCCATGTTTGGTGATAACCTCTTTGGTGATGAATAAACCCAGACCGGTGCTCATCCGATCTGTATCCTGTCCCGTCTTATACCGGACGAATTTGCCAAACAGTTTGTCTAACTTGTCCTTAGCCAGGCCACGGCCCTCATTCCAGACCTCCAACCGATAGCCGTGCTCTTCTTCCAGAAACCCCAATTTGATTTGGCCGCCTTCCCGGCCATACTTAAGAGCATTGTCCAGCAGGTTTTTGTAGACCACCCGGAGCAGGGTCACGTCACCCGGCAGAGGCAGGTTTTCGGGTATAGAACCTGCAATCTTGATATTCCGTTGCTCTGCGGCCGGTTTTAGCTCCTCCAACACCGGATTGATGACATCGGCGATCAGATCAAGCGGCTGTATTTGGACGCGCAATTCACCCTTTTCGATTCTGGTCA
>JADFXY010000452.1:0-3478 GCA_015233355.1 Deltaproteobacteria bacterium
AATCAGGCATTTGTTGTTTAATATAAGGAATCGCCGTATCACCACGGTCCAGACAAGAGACCCGGTAGCCCGATTTTTCCAGGTAATCTCGCAACAATTCAACAATTTTCCGTTCATCTTCGATAATTAGAATATGTTGTTGCTTCATTGTGTCAGGCCCTCCTCGGACGAGTGAAGCGGAAAAGTCATGTCAATCAAGAGCCCCCCAGACGGAGAATTGGCGGCCGAGATTGTTCCGCCGTGGCTAATTGCGATATTCTTGCAAATCGCCAGACCTAATCCACTGCCTCCCTTGGCCCGACTTCGTGACGCATCGACCCGATACAGTCGGTCAAACAGGCTGCCTAATGATTCTTCCGGTACGCCCGGCCCGGAATCCTCGAAACAGATCTTCAACGCAGTTCCAATCCGGCGGCCGGACACCCTTAAATTTCCCGGTCTATCGGCATAGCGCAATGTATTTTCAATTAAATTTGAAAACAGTTGAGCCAGCCGGCCGGCATCTCCCAATAAACGGGTCTGGGGATCCGTGATCAATTCATCCTGGAGCGTGATTTTCTCTTGGGTTAACCTGAGTTGAAAAAGGCCCAGGGTATCCCGCAGAACCTTGATTGGATCGATAGGCCGTTTATCAAAATATAGGGCGCCGCTCTCAGCAATAGATAATTCATGAAGATCATTTACAATCTTGCTGATGTAGACGATCTCGAAGTGTAACGAGGCCAGCCTCTCCGAATTAACTTCCCTAATTCCATCTTGAAGAGCTTCGATTTCACCTCGTAAAATGGACAAAGGTGTTCTCAATTCGTGAGAAATATCTGAAAGCCATTGTTTTCTGATCTGTTCATAGCGCTTTAAGGTTAGTGCCATCGCATTAAAATCTGAAGCCAACTGCCCCAGCTCGTCCCCCGTCTGAATATCAACTGTGGTTTCAAAATTACGAGAGGCCAGGGCTCTCGTGCCAGCCATTAGTTTCCCAATCGGCACCGTCAAATGCTTTGACATAAAAATCGAAACGATCGCGGCCACCAGCAAGATGAGGCACCCGATAATATAGAATCCCTTAGTCTGCTGTCTCAGAAAGTCAACGTCCAAGGGGTGGGATAGCCGTTTTACCGGGTCCAATCCCAACCAACCGGCAGTCTGGCCGGATACCTTAATTTCACTAAGGAGTAGCCCGTCAGGAGAGGCCATCTTCCCGACAATATGATGTTTTTCCTGGTCAAAAACTGAAATACGAGAGGCTATCGGCGCAAGCCCGGGGGGGAGCGGCGGCGGGGGCGGAAATGGTTGCTCAGGCAGTGCAAACCGTTCGTCCGGCTGGACTGGATCGTGGAGATGCGGGGGGGGAGGGCCGCCTTGATCCCCCGGGTTTTCCATCTCTTCTTCCGAAGGAGGTGGTGGAAGAGGATGAGGAAGGGAAGGAGGAGGAAACGGTCGTTCAACCTCATACCGCGGTAGGCTGGACAGCAGAATCTTCCGCCAATTTGCCGGATTATGCCTCAGCCATTCCCAGCCCGGGCGGTCTCTATACTCCCGGCCGAGGGTGGCGATGAGATCAGCCAGCTTGCCCATTTCCACTTTGTTCACGTAATCGGCAAAGTTGCGATGTGTAAAAAACTGAATATTGGCCAAGAGTAACCCAACTATAAGCAAAGATATGCCTACAAAAGCTATAAAAAACTTATAGAAAAGTTTTATTTTCAACTCATCTTCCCAAAACAATTTGAAAATCGCTCCAAATGTCGATCTCTCGCCGGATTCAGTTTCACATCTAAAGAAAAGATAATTCATCTCGGGCCGATTTTCAATCCTTTCTTCAAATCCTCACAATTAACACATGTTCCATTCACCTTTTCTTCACAATGGCCTGTTATCATCGCCTCAAGTCTTTACCGATTCAACCATTCTTCGATCTCCGCCGGTCATGCTGATTAAATAGAATAGAAAGGAGGCGATTCTGAGTTCCCAAGAATATCTTAAACCGCCGGGGCCGAAGCGAACATGGTGAATAAAAAACCGACTTAGACCCCTAAACTAAATCTGCATCAATGTAGAAAGGAGTAACCTATGAAAAATTTCTTCATATTCATTGCCCTGGCTCTTCTAACGGCATTGGCGATCGGCCCGGCGGTGTCTTACGCCCAACAGACGGCCACGCCCACTCCCCCGGCACCATTTCCCGAACAATTCGGACCTCCACCGCCTATGTCCTCGGGCATCTGCACTACCACCACGCACCTTTATGTGCTGGCCGGCCCCAAAATTCTGCAATATTCTCTTACCTCCTTTACCCTACAAAATACGGTGGAATTGCCCAAACCGGAGAATACTCAAGCCAAGTCTACGGATTTGACGAGTCCACCTGCGCCGCCATTGTCGGGAATCTCAACGGATGGCACGCATCTCTTCGTCTTAATCGGGTCTAAACTGCTCCAGTATTCACTTCCCGATCTGACTTTGCAGAATACGGTGACGTTGCCCTAACCGGAACGGCCTGGAAAAGCGTTCACCCGGCCGGGTCAGCTCAAAAACTGCCTGGACAAAGCAGCAAGAAAGAACCGGCCCATTTAACCAGGAAGGTTATGTGAGATAAAACGCAAACCACTTCCATCACCCACCAAGACCTAGCCCCACCATTCCCCTCAGGTGGGGTTTTTGCTTGAATCGACAGTTAAAAAGATAGAGATACAGTTAGGCTAGTTGACTCTTCAACGCGGCCGTTCTCATCATGTTCATTCAACATGGCAGCAATCTTTCCGGCGCTTGTCCTGAGCGTGCTTGAGAAGGAACAATTATGACCGGGCAATGTATCCGTCACCGGAAACCAGGGGCACCCTTCGGGCTGGTAAAAAAACATTACGGAGAGTAATAACATAGCATTTACAAAAAGAAAGGAAATGGCTATAAGGATTAAACTGGGTTGGAAGTATGGCACACATGACGAACGGCTTCAGGAACCGGCACAAACATTAAGGATGAAACAATGGGCATACTGGTCATTGCGGGCTCCGAGCAAGAACGGCGGAGATTAGAAATCATGCTGTCTGACGATGGGTTTACTGATGTTGTCTGGTTAGACTCAGTCAGCGCCGTTTTCGGCCTTTTGAATGACGAGGCCGGCCGTCCAACCGTTGAGGTTGATCTGATTATTTTGAATCTCTCGCCTTCGGACTTGGATGGAGTGGAAGCCTGCCGAATGCTGACCGCCGCCGATCTATCCAGGGATATCCCCATAATTTTGGTAGTCCCGGCTATCGCTCTCAGTGAACTGGACGCGGCCTTGGCGGCCGGGGCGACCGATTATGTTCTCAGTCCGATCAGGGCCGCCGCCCTGCGGGCAAGAGTCAGCTCAGCCCTGCGACTGCGGAACGAGACGGTGCTTCGCCGGTCCGGTGAGCAAAAGCTGCAGGCAATGACCCAACAACTGGAAACAGCCAACCAGATGCTCCAGACTATTTCGCCGATTGACGACCTC
>JADFXY010000453.1:0-3469 GCA_015233355.1 Deltaproteobacteria bacterium
TGTCAATGCCATTGAATTAAGATTCCGGATTGGTGTCCGCATTACCCAGGGTGGGATCAAAAAGGGACAATTATGACCGTTCAAAGTATAACAAAGTTCTTCAAAGCATACTCGGAGCCGAAGCGGCTGACATTCGCCGCGGCGGTCGGAGTGCTTTTACTTTTCACCGGCTGTACGGTCGGTCCGAATTACGTCCGTCCCAAAGCCGCCGCGCCCATCGCTTATAAGGAATCGGAAGGCTGGAAAGTGGCCCAGCCCAGGGACCACCTCATCCGGGGGGCATGGTGGGAGATGTTCAACGATCCTCAGTTGAACGCTTTGGAAGAACAAGTCAACATCTCCAACCAAAATCTGGCCGCGGCGGAGGCTCAATTTCGGCAAGCCCGGGCCCTGGTTCAGTCGGCTCAGTCCGCCTTTTTCCCTCAAGTCACGGTTGGACCAGCTTTCACACGAACGCGCCGGTCGCTCAATACGGCCAGTGGTTCTCTTTCAGCCGGCCCTGATACAGACTTACTTATGCCCGGCAACGTGTCTTGGGAATTGGATGTCTGGGGCCGGGTTCGGCGTTCTGTGGAGTCCAGCCAGGCCAACGCCCAGGCCAGCGCCGCAGACCTGGAAACAATCCGTTTAAGCACCCAGGCCGAACTGGCCCAGGATTATTTCTCGCTGCGCGCATTAGATGCCCAAACGCGGCTTTTTGACGAAACGATCACCGCTTACCAGAAATTTCTCCAGGTGACCAAAAACCGGTACGAAAAAGGCGTGGCCTCCAAGGCTGACGTTCTTCAGGCGGAAACCCAGCTCAAATCCACCCAGGCTCAAGCGATCGACGTCGGCGTGGGGCGGGCCCAGATGGAACACGCTATGGCCGTACTCCTAGGCAAACCCGCATCCGACCTGTCAATTCCGATGTCCCCGCTGACAACGGCTCCACCGCCCATACCCGTCGATGTGCCGTCTGAACTCCTGGAGCGCAGGCCCGATATCGCCGCAGCCGAACGACGCGTCGCCGCGGCAAATGCCCAGATCGGAGTAGCCGAGGCGGCCTTTTATCCAAGACTTACTTTGGGCGCATCCGGGGGATTTGAAAGTACGATGCCGGCCTCCTGGCTTTCGTGGCCAAGCAGCCTCTGGTCAGTGGGGGCGGCTCTCTCCCAGACAGTGTTCGACGGGGGAGCAAGGCGAGCTTTGACCGATCAGGCCCGGGCGGCTTACGACGCCAATGTGGCCGCCTATCGTCAGACTGTGCTTAATGGATTTCGGGAGGTTGAAGACAATCTGGCCGCTCTTCGCATCCTGGAGGATGAAGGCCGGATCCAGGACGAGGCGGTGAAGTCCGCAGAGCAATCCGTAACCGTGAGCACCAACCAGTATAAGGCAGGGACGATCAGTTACCTTGAAGTCCTGGTTGTTCAAACAATCGCCCTAACCAACGAGCGGGCCGCCATCAATATCCTTGGCCGCCGGATGACCGCCGGTGTTCTTCTCATCAAAGCCCTGGGTGGAGGATGGCGATCCTTGGATTTGCCTTCCACCGACAATATCGCCGGCAAACTGGAGACCGCGCCCAGCAAGCGTTAGCCTGGAGAATTCGCTAAGTGGATCAAGAAACAGAAAAACTGAAGATCCGGCCGGTTGAAGAATTCGTCGCTTTTTTGCAAAAAATCGGCCAAACCAGTATTGACGGCCGGCCGGCCCAGGCCAGTCGAACCGCCTTTATCACCGCCTTTATGCGGGCCTTCCACTCCATCAACGAAAACCCCAAGGTCTTCGACGACTGGATGGCCGCGCGGTTGCTCTCCACTGAGGAATACGCATTTTTCGAGGAGATGTACTATCGGGGGACCGTAAAAGATGAGACTGAGGAGCCGGTTTCGCCCACCCAACGCCGGGCGGTGGTCACCGCGGTCTTGCGGGCGGGGGCGGCCGGAGGAGTTCTCAGCCGAGCCCGGTTCGCCGAGGACTCACTTGAGACTGCCATCGACCGGGGTATTCGGCAGTATGTGCTTTTAGGGGCCGGACTGGACACCTTCGCTCTTCGCCGGGCCGACCTTCTCGATAAAATTCAGGTTATTGAGGTAGATCATCCGGCGACTCAGGCACTCAAACGCCAACGTCTGTCTGCCATGGGCCATTTGGCCCCGCCCTCGCTGGAATTCATCGCCGTCGATTTTTCCCAGGAAAATTTGCCCCAGGCCCTCTCCCGTTCTTCCTTCGATTTTGAAACCCCGGCCTTTTTCAGTTGGCTGGGCGTAACCTATTACCTGGAGCGAGAAAATCTGTTTCAGGTTCTCCACAGCTTGAGTGAGACGGCCGCTCCCCACAGTCGGGTGGTTTTCGATTATATGGACACCGAGGCTTTCGATCCGGACATGGCCACACCACGAGTGAAAGACCTCAGGAACAAAGTCCGGCTTCTGGGTGAACCGATGAAAACAGGCCTGGATCCCAGGACATTGGAAAAGGATCTCAGGCAGGCCGGATGGAAGCTGCTTCAGAACCTGGCACCCAACGATATAGAAAAAATCTACTTCCAAGAAGGGCCGGAGGGATTTCGAGCCGGAAAGCACATTCATCTGGCCCTGGCGAGCTTGCCCGGCCGATGAAAATCTTTTGTCCATCGCGGCCCGTGGCTCAAGAGTTAATGGATTATCGAAAAAATCTTTACAAAACGATTGGAATATCGTATAGCCGAACAATCCCCAACCCAAAACCCTACCAGTAGGTACCGCAAATTTCCATCCCGACCATGACTGTCAAGGGCCACCCAAATAAACTTAAACCGGTAACAGGAGATGGCGAAGTGAAAATATTGAGAAGGCTGGTTATGGCTACCTTGGTTGTATTGTGGGCCGTCACCGGATCAGCCTTAATGGTCTGGTCACAGGATAAAGCCCAAGGCATTCCGCCCAAGCTCAACTTAGACGAGGAGAAGCTAAAGGCGAACATCCTGGCTCGGATCCGGACCATCCAAAACGAAGGAGCATCGGGTAGCCGGACTTTCGAGGCCGCTTCGGTGGTGATCAAGAAAAAAGTCCCTTTCACTCTGGGATCAGTGGATTTCTTTGCGGTCAGAGCTATGTTGGTCCCGCCCAGCGTGGCGGCCGACCAGAAGCCGGGCGTGCTGGATTTGATAGTGGACCATACCGGCCGGTTCCGGTTCACCGATATACGAGATATGGTGACTGGAAAGAGCTTGACCCAGGCGCACCTGGCTGAAGCTGCCCGAGTCGAGATTCCGGGAGGCGTCAGGGTGGAAATACTTGAGGGATCAAACCGGCATGACGTGGCGCTTATGGCCAAGCCGCCCAAGTCCGAACTCGATGAGCAGAGACTAAAGGAGTTCTTGCTGCAATAGATGCAACTCATGAAAAGCAAGGATACATATATGATGGTCCTTCATTGCCGATATTAAAAATTATGGGGTATGATAAGCCAGGAAAAAATCACTACAAGATTCTTACAGATT
>JADFXY010000454.1:0-3462 GCA_015233355.1 Deltaproteobacteria bacterium
CACCGAGTCAACTGATCGCCGGACACTACCCTCCGGGGAACAAGTTGAGTTTGATGAAGACCTGGCCGAAGTGAAAGCCGGATTAGACCGGGGCGATTCGTCTGAATCACTGGCCGTGATGGTGGTCAGCCGGTACGCCTTTTCTCCGCAACTCGCCGGGGCAGCCATTCGCGGCCTGGCCGGTCTACCCCATCCAGGAGTTCCGCCCCTACTGGCTGAACTTAAATCCCGTTTGCCCGATCCTTTCATCCAAAAAGAAATTCGCCGGACTATCCATTTCTTGCGCCAGCGGGGGCTGGAGTTCGACGAAGCCATATTCCGAGATGAACCCAGAAAGATACTTTCTCCGCCCAATCCCGAACGGATCTACGGCTATATCGGTACCATTCCCGAGCACGGGGTCTTTCAACTGGTTATTGCCAGAGAGCCGGCGCTTACCCCGCCTGAATTGCATCATGTAATGATTAACCGATTTTTTAATTTCCTTTCTATGCAATCCGTTTACACGTCTAAAAAAAAGATTCAAGTCTTTTTGTCGGAACAATTCCGGATTCAGAGCCCGGAGACCAATTCAGCCGAATTGGAGTTAGACGCGGCGCGATATATCTTAGAAGACGCCGCCCCTTTAGTTGAGCAGCTAGATAAGGAAGAGAGGACCAAATATCGGGCCTTGACCGCCTGGTTGCGGAAAGTCGCCGCCCCATTGGAGCGACCACCTATATACAAGCAACCGGCAACCCGCTAACCGGGTAGCACTTGAAGATGGATTTGGCGTGGCCGGGGGCCGTCGAATTCCGCAAAAAATACTCCCTGCCAGGTTCCCAACACCAGGCGGCCTGCAACGACCGGGATCATTTCCGATGCCCCGACCAGAACAGCCTTGACATGAGCCGGGGAGTTGCCTTCTATATGGCGGTAGTGCCCTTTCCAGGGGACCATGTCGTTCAAGACCATGAGAATATCCTGAGCTACGGAAGGGTCGGCAGCTTCGTTGATGGTTACCGCGGCGGTGGTGTGGGGGACATAGATCGCCACGGCGCCGTCAGATAGGCCCGACCGATCTACTTCAGCCTGGACCAACTTCGTAATATTAATCAGTTCTGTCCGGGCATTGGTTTGAATAGATAGTGTATTCACTTGGTTACTCCCGGGTCGAATATGGTAGGATCAAACCTGATTCGGTTCGATTATCTGGATCATCCAATTCGTCAGGTTCCTCTGACGGGGCAAACGGCAGAATTAATCCCGACTCAGTCCGTGTCTCGGTAATTTCATCTTCCTCATCTTCATCGTCATCCAAGAGATCAAGATCTGAGCCCCTGTCTTCTTGCCGCATTTCCAATTGAAGGTTCAAGGAGGCGGTCACCAGATTTCTTCGGGTGGCCACGGCTAAAGGAGAATCATTGTCGCTTTCATCCAGTCCCATGGCCAGGGCTAAGACACGCGCCGCCTCTTTTCGCCGGCCCAGACGGAACAGATAATAGGCTAGTGTTTCGAGGTAGGCCCGCAGAACGGAAATCAGTCCGGGATTGAAAATATCAGCGGTATCTTCAGCTACCAGATCTTCCAACCTTTCTTTCTCTATTTCCGGCGAAAGATGGAGAGGGGAATGAGATAATTCCTCAACCTTGTCCGCCAGGGGGGCGGTTTTCAATCCCGCCGCCACCAGGAAGAATTCGGGCGTCTCGATTAACTCATCAAGCGTTTCGACTAATGAGAGCGCATCTGACGCCGGGATTTCCAGGTGCTTGTAAATAGGCGGCCGCTCCAATGGGGTGGCCGCTTTCCGCAACCAGGCGGTCAAGCTCCGATATTTGCTCCGTTCTTCCTTATCTAGTTGCTCAACTAAAGGGGCGGCGTCTTCTAAAATATACAGCGCCGCGTCTAACTCCAATTCGGCCGAATTGGTCTCCGGGCTCTGAATCCGGAATTGTTCTGACAAAAAGACTTGAATCTTTTTCTTAGACGTGTAAACGGATTGCATAGAAAGGAAATTAAAAAATCGGTTAATCATTACATGATGCAATTCGGGCGGCGTAAGCGCCGGCTCTCTGGCAATAACCAGTTGTAAGACCCCATGCTCGGGAATGGTACCGATATAGCCGTAGATCCGTTCGGGATTGGGCGGAGAAAGTATCTTTCTGGGTTCGTCCCGGAATATGGCTTCGTCGAACTCCAGCCCCCGCCGGCGCAAGAAATGGATAGTCCGGCGAATTTCTTTTTGGATGCGAGGATCGGGCAAACGGGATTTAAGCTCAGCCAGTAAGGGCGGAACTCCCGGATGAGGTAGACCGGCCAGGCCGTGAATGACTGCCCCGGCAAGTTGCTTGGAAAAGGCGGCCCGGCTGACCACCATGGCGGCGAGCGATTCAGACGAATCGCCCCGGTCCAATCCGGCTTTCACTTCGGTCAGGTCTTGATCAATCTCGACTTGTTCCCCGGAGGGTACTATCCGGCGATTAGTGTGTTCGCTGTTTTTTTTGTCTTTTTTCGTTTTCTTCTTTGAAGACACCGGAAACCCTTTCTTCGAGATTGAATTTTAACTCGCCGCGGTCAGCCGGGTTATAGAAAAGGCCTGATGCGTTTGGAGGCCGTTGCCCCGGGCCGCGGGAGTTACAAAAGTTGAGCAGCCCAATGTTATTTGGATTAGATGGTGCACTTGCTCAGATAGTTAGTGATGGCCTGGTCGTAATGGGCGGTTAAGGCATAGACTTTCTTAGCCAGAGCAAACCTGGTGGTTAAGAGCGTGGCGCCGGCATTGGCCGACATTTCGGCTAAGATCAATTCATAGTCGGCCGGGTCCACCACGACGGTGACATCCTGGTAGTTTTTGGCTGATGCCCGCAGCATGGTCGGACCACCGATATCGATGTTTTCGATGGCGTCGGCCAGGGTGCAGCCGTCTTTGGCTACGGTTTTTTCAAATTGATAAAGATTCACCACCACCAGGTCAATAGGTTTGATGTCGTGCCGGGCCATCTGGGCCAGATCTTCGGCATGATCCCGGCGGGCCAAAATGCCCCCATGAACCTTGGGGTGGAGGGTCTTCACTCGGCCATCCATCATCTCGGGAAAGCCGGTGTAAGCTGAAATCTCAGTCACCGGGACGTTGTTATTGAGGAGCAACTTAGCCGTTCCTCCAGTAGACAGGATATCTACGCCGAACCGGCCTAATCCTTTGGCGAAATCCAACAAACCGGCTTTATCGGTCACGCTCATTATAGCTCGTTCAATTTTTTTCATATATTAACTCCCTGACGGGTTATTAACTGAAATGATATGCGGCCGTAACTGGAACTGGTTATTCATCCGAAAATATTACGTCACATTCTGAAACCAATCCTGAAACATCAGGTAAAGCAAGACCAAACGCTGTTTTGCCCGCCGGGCGTTCGGCCAAATTCTCTTTCTTGATGACATCTTTTAACAAAGCATGTATTATACACTCCATTTGGTCCATTG
>JADFXY010000455.1:0-3460 GCA_015233355.1 Deltaproteobacteria bacterium
CATGACCGTCAGACGACCACGCTTTTCTTTAACAGGCCGGCCAGCAAGTCTTTGATCCCGGAGCAGGCCAGCAATCCCAAATTGATGACCACCACGGAAAGGCCCAGAATGATGGCCAGGACGTTGACCTGCTTGGAAAAAATCAGGACAAAGAGTATGGCTCCGGTGGCCATGAGTCGGAGATAATACTTGAAAACGACCACCACCGGCGACCCGGGAGTGTCTGGGTTTAGTGCTTTTCTGAGTATCCGGTACAATAAATGAAAATTGACGATAGCCAGCAAGCCGCCGGCCAAAATACCGCAACTTACTGAAACCGGAAAAAATATCAGGCTGGACAAAAGCATCGCGGCCAAGATAATCCAATTCCTCTTGACCAGATTTCTTCGCAATGCCTCTTCCGGGGTGATCATTGTGGGATCATTCATTTTTTATCTTTGTTTTTTAGCTTCATGCCGATGATATACATGTTTCTGAACCCGGCCACGATGCCGACGAGCAGAAAAATGATGGTGAACAAAGGCTTCGTGCCCAGCCATTGATCGAGGAGGTAATATCCGATGAAAAAGCCGATAATAGTGGATAGCACGACGGAGATGCCCATGGTGCTGGCATAAGCTAACAGCCTGATGTATTCCCTGGTATCGTCTTTCATGATGTTTTCACGGCGTCCCTGAGCACCCGGCGTGTCGATTATGCTTTGCGGCACCACAGGGTCGTATACGGAATGAACTCTCTATTGACTGGAGCGATTTTTAACACGGGGCACCGCCAAAAGTCAACTTTTTTTTGCCCGAGAACCGAGCAAACGCATGAAATATTCTTAAAACGGTTGAGTCCAAATAAGCCCTGAAAGGGCGAACTAGGTTAGCCCAGGGCGATAGCCCAATGCTGTTGAATTAGCGGCAGGGTCATCGGATACGATTTTTATAAATGGTCAATTCCGAATAAGCCCCAACGGGGCGCTCTAGGTTAGCCCAGGGCAACGCCCTGGGAAATCCGGCAGGTTACGTGTCAGCAAGATTGTCAGATAGTCGGCCAACCCCAAAGCCATTCCATTTGGAATGAACGTATCACACGGCTGAAAAATAAAATGTCGATTGTTTTATATTGTATTTTAGTGTCCATAGCCAATCACCCAGGGCGCTGCCCTGGGCTAACCTAGTTCGCCCTTTCAGGGCTTATTTGGAGTAGGCTATTTAATAGAATAACAGGCGCTTACTCTTAATCAACAGCATTGGGGCGACAGCTTCCGTCCGACGTCTTTAGAACACGTCCGAATGAGTTACCCGGACCACCTCGGTCAGGGTTGTTGTCCCGTCCAGCATTTTGTCAATGGCGCTCTGGCGCAGGCTGACCATGCCCTCCTTGACCGCGGTTTGCCTCAAAACATCCAGGTTGGCATGAGTCGTAACCTGCTTGCGGATGGATTCGGATATGGGCATGACTTCAAAGATGGCTATCCGGCCCAGGTATCCGGTCTGCTTGCACTGGATGCACCCCGCGCCTCTTTTCAATATAACCGGTTCGTCGATAATCTCCAATCCCAGCACCTTAAGTTCGTTTGGTTTGGCTTCATAGGATTCGATACAATGGGGGCAGATTCTTCGGACCAACCGCTGAGCGACAATCCCGACCAGAGTCGAAGTGATCAAAAACGGTTCAACCCCCAAATCGATCAACCGGGTGACCGAAGATGGCGCGTCGTTGGTATGCAGAGTGCTTAAGACCAGGTGGCCGGTCAAGGCTGCCTGGATGGCATTATCGCCGGCCTCCTTATCCCGGATTTCACCGACCATTATAATATCCGGATCCTGGCGCAGGATATACCGGAGGACATTGGCAAAGGTCAGGTCGATGGCCCGGTTCACCGCGATCTGGTTAAAATCCTCATGGATCATTTCTATTGGTTCTTCCACCGTGGTGATGTTTTTTTCCGACGTGGACAGATACCGTAAGGCCGAATAGAGCGTGGTGGATTTACCGCTGCCCGTGGGGCCGGTGACCAGAATAATGCCGTGGGGGCGTTCAATAAAGGAGCGGAATTTGATCAGATCGGATGGAGAAAAACCCAATTGCCGCAGATCCTGCATCAAAACTTCAGATTTCAAGATCCGGAGAACCGCTTTTTCCCCAAAGGCCACCGGGATGGTGGACACCCGGACTTCAGCTTCTTTGTCATCACTCCCCCGGATCTTGATCCGGCCGTCTTGGGGCCGCCGTTTTTCGGCAATATCCAATCGAGACAGGTTCTTTATCCGGGAGATGATGGCCGGATGAACCATCTTGGGCAGTTTGTAAATCGTATGAAGCACGCCGTCTATTCTGAACCTAATGATATTATTATCTCTTTTTGGTTCTATGTGGATGTCGCTGGCTCTCTGTTCCAGGGCGTATTGAAAAAGATAATCCACAGCCCGTTTGATGTGTTCGTCGGACGAGGTGATCTCCGAAATGGATGAGAGCTTAACGTATTGTTCTAAGTTGCCCAGATCGATGGACACGGAACTGATCTTGCTTTCGGCTGCTTTGATGGAGGACTGGAAGTCGTAGAATTCGGATATGAGCTTCTCGATGTCGCTCTTGCTGGCCATAACCGGAGCTACGGTCAGGTTGGTCACCCGCCTGACATCTTCTAAGGCCACCCGGTTAAGAGGGTTGTACATGGCCAGCTTCAGGGTCCCGTTGTTCACGTCCAGGGGAACGGTCAGATATTTGATGGCAAAGGGCTTAGGGATGATCTTGGTCACCGCGTCCAGGTCCAGTTCCACCGGGTTAATTTTTTTATATTCTATATTTAATGACTTAGCCATGGCGTTGGTGATCGCATCTTCGGTCAACACGCCGCCTTTGGGGTCGGTGGAAACCAGTTTAAAGGACGCCAGGACCTCAATTGGGGAAACGCCGCCTTCCAGTTCATCGGCTGAGGACAACTGACTCCGTCCGGCCATCGTCCCGGCCAGCCATTTCCTTTGAGATTCGTATTTTCTTAAGATTGCCCGGCGCGTTTCTTTGGTCATCAGCTCCTGGTCGACCAGGACCTGACAGATGTTTTCCGGCGAAAAAGCGTTCGTTTGATTTCCCATTGATATAACTCGCTAAAGTCAAGAAAGCTGGATCGGCCGACAAACCGCCCGCCGACAGGTTAAGTAGGTCAACTTATCCATTATGGTTAAGAATGTCATCCGCCCGCCCGCCATCAGGCCGCATAGACCACTTCGCTGCCTTCGGCCAGATAGACCCGGTCAGAGCCGCCCGCGGCCCACTCGGCCGGGGTCATAGCCAGGGCTTCTATGGGCTCAAAAAGCTCAAATATGGCATCGGACAAGATCTCAATCCGCGCCCAAAAGCCCTTATCCTCGAAATCGTCGGAAATTACGATTAAGTCTATATCACTTTCTTCTTTGGGGACGCCATGGGCATAAGAGCCAAAAAGAATCAACTTATTTATCCTGATCTG
>JADFXY010000456.1:0-1410 GCA_015233355.1 Deltaproteobacteria bacterium
ACCCAATCTTAAAGTCGCCGCCAGCTGTCCATCGGATTTCTCATTCAACACTCCGTTTCCGTTGTCATCAATACCTGACGTTTGATAGGCGCTGATCGCCCTCTTCCCATCCAGAAAAGCATCCCAAAAACTGCCGCCTTGGAAAAGCCTTACCCAGAAGAAGTATGAAAATGAGATGTGAGAACTTTCCAACAGGGTGGCTAATTGATTTTCACCAGCGCTGAAGATGAGGATGCGTTCCTTGCCCACAGACGCAGATAAGTCATGCACGAAACTGCCCGATTTACAAGCTTCATAGATAACTCTCAACTTCACATTGACGGAGTTCTGGAGTTGATCTAGCCAGGCCCCGAGTTGCGTTGAGGTCAAGGTTTCAGTCGAACTCATTCTAAAAACTCCATTGTCACCGTGGTCAACGAGATAAATGACCAATTCCTGAGCGTCTGCAGCCCAGTTACGGCTGGCGGTCTGCAGGTAGGACTTAGTGGCCGGGCCTCTGACCTTGCTCGCATACGCGTCCTTAGTAGAGTCTGGCCCGGTAATCAAGTAGTAGATGTTTTCATCACCAAAGCCCTGGTACTTGATCACGCTATAGGCCAAAACCGCACATTGCTCAAAAATTGGCCTAAGAGAGTCGTTCTGCGGCCCCCCGACCAGAATGATAGCTTTGCGGCCGGGCGAACCAACCACGATGGTCAGGGCAGATGAAGTGACCGTAGCTCCAGCATTATCCTTGACCGTCATAGTAGCCTGGTAAGTTCCAGGACTTGGATAGATAAAGCTAAATATGCCGGTGGTGTTGGTTTTGATCGAGCCCTCACCAGGTTTGAGGTCATACTCCACAATGGTCCCGTTAGGATCATGGGCCGTGCAGGTGAAGTTTACTGTGAGCGGTGCAACTCCGGACACTTTGTCCACACTGAAAGTGTCGATTACCGGCAGGGTGTTGGAAAAGTTGGCGGTGATATTCATGTTGGCGGTAACATTGGTGATTGTCAGTGGATTGGTTGTGCCGGTGTAATCGCCGCTCCAACCGGTGAAGTGATACCCAGTGGCAGGCACTGCCGTCACCTGTGCACAGTTGCCGCCGTTAGTTACTTTCTGGGTGGTGCTTCCGGCGATGGTTCCGTTCGCTCCGGCGGTAAAGGTGACGGTAAAGTCGTCAATCGAAAAGTTGGCGATGATATTTTTATCGGAGGTAACATTAGTCAGAGTCAACGGGTTGTCGGTTCCGGTGTAATCTCCACTCCAACTGGTAAAGTGGTAGCCGGTTTGGGCAGAAGCCAGTACAGTCGAACAATTATCGCCATAGTTGACTGTTTGGTTTGTTGTTCCAACGACGGCCCCGTTCGACCCGGCCGTAAACACGACCGTATATTTGTTTATATCGAAATTGGCCGTGATATTCAT
>JADFXY010000456.1:1472-3454 GCA_015233355.1 Deltaproteobacteria bacterium
ATACCCAGTGGCAGGGATTGCCGTCACCTGTGTACAGTTGCCGCCGTAACTGACGTTCTGGGAGGCCGCTCCGGTAATGCTGCCGTGGGTTCCGGCAATGAAATTAACGGTATTTTGATTAATGGCGAAGTTGGCGGTGATACTCATGTCGGTGGTGACATTAGTCAGGGTCAAAGGGTTGGTCGTACCGATGTAATCTCCGGACCAGTTTGTAAAGTGATAGCCGGTATTGGACACAGCCGTAACCGCGCTGGTGTTTCCGCCGGCGGTGACGGTCTGGGGAGTGGTTCCGCTGATCGTCCCGCCGGAGCCAGCGGTAAACGTCACCATGTAGGGATTAAGGATGAAATTTCCGCCGCTAAGATATGACCCTTTAGACGTGGTGACACGGATGGCGCCGGTGGCTCCACTTCCAACCACCGCCGTAATCTGTGTGGCGCTATCTACATGAAAGGTGTTCGCCGGAGTTCCACCGAAGGTTACGGACGAGGTTCCCGTGAAGTTCATGCCGGTGATGGTTACGGTTGTTCCATTGTGGCCAGATGTCGGGGTAAAGGAAATAATCAAAGGATCTAATGACCCAGATTGTCCACCCCGAACCGGCCACACACATCCTGAGGAGAGGGTTTTATAGTTAAAGTCAACATGGCCGTTGTCCAGAAAGACTAGCCACGCAAGTGTCGAGTCAATGGCGAGGGTAGAACTCAACCAATATAAACTTGACATAACACCTGTAAAGGGATGACCGGAGGGCAGTAACATGGTAGATTTACTGTAGTCAATAAGACTCTTTATCTCAGTGACATTCAGCAGACGCCAGTCTCCAGCTTGGGACCCATCTGTGAGCCCGCAACTTCCTTTGGCCAAACTGTTGGCTGCTGACAGGGCGCCGTCCCAGTCCAAGCGACTAAAGCAATTGGCATTTTTCAACCAGATCAGACCAGTGAGTTTGTCCGTTACGGTGCCATTAGCGTTGTCGGCAAACCTAGGGGTTGGCCAGGCAACACCATATTGCAAGGCGCCGTCGTCTCTAGAACCATACGATGTGGTTTGCCCGGTCTTACGCAACATGATCGAAGAACTCGATGAACCACTTTGTCCACCCCGCACCGGCCACACCCACAGGCTATCAGTCTTGATTCTAAAAAAAACCCCACTTTCATATAGGTTGACGAACCAGGCTTGGCTCGTATCATAGCCGCAAGTTGTGCTGGACCAGTAGTTGTCCGAATAGACACCGGTAAAAGGATGACCGGAAGGCAGCGAAGGGACAGTCTTACTGTAATCATTTAGACTATCAAGTTCAATTACGTTCGGTAATCGCCAATCTCCGGCTATGGAATTGTCGCTCAGACCGCAACTTCCGCTTGCCAGACCATTAGCCGCGGCTAGGGCTTCAGTCCAGGTTTTTCTTCCAGTAAAACAGCCTGCGTTTTTTATCCAAATGAGCCCGGTGAGTTTATCGGTGGCCGTGCCGTCACCGTTATCGGTGAAGCGCGGGGCGGGCCAAGGGACGCCCTTCCGACGAGCGCCGTCGCCGCCCGCCGAGTATGAAGTGGTTTGGCCTGTTTTCGGGACCATGGCCGGATAAGGCGAGGCGTCAGCCACAGCCGGTGGTTCCGACAGTTCGACCCGTTCCGCCGGGTGACCCAAGTTGATCAGCTCATCCCCGATGACCAGGGAGGAGAAGAAGAAAACCAAAATGCAGCCAAGGACCGTGAAAGCATATTTGACTTTCATGACGGATTACTCCTTGAGGCGGGGTTGACGAACTGATGGTCTCCGTTGAACACTTGCCAATTTCACCTTAAAAATAATCATAAAAACGTTCTTAAGTCAAAAATAAAATGAAATCACAGCATCTTTGAAATTATAGTGGTAAAAAACCTATACAGACTTACTGACCATAGATTGACGTTAAATGATCTATTCAATATAACATCAAGTTTTTTTGTCATATTTTATAAGATAAACCTCTAAAG
>JADFXY010000457.1:0-3440 GCA_015233355.1 Deltaproteobacteria bacterium
ACAATGTGTTGACCAGCAACGGCGGCAGCCCCAATGCCACGGACCTGGGTCTAGACTCCGGCAATCATCACCGGTTCCGCAACGGGGCTATCCAGCATGTCCAAGGAATCGCCAACAACATGGCCGCTTATCCTTCCGATGAATGGGACAGCCACCCCAATCCGGTCGGGAATGTCAAAGCCACGGCTGAATACATCGACCTTTTGAATATCTATTACAATTGCTGGAAGGGAACCGGCGACTGCCCCGGAGCGTCGGGTTTCAAGGTCGATGGGGTGTGGAAGACGACCGGGGGCGAATCGGTGTATTTTCAGACATACCAGACAGGTGAGGCCATTTGCCTGATATCCAAAGACGGAAGAACCATCACCGCCTACTATGCATCTAAGATGACCGGGATGGTCTTTGAGGGTGGCGACATCCCCACCAGCGGCCGGTCCTCTATGCTCCGCCTGACCTTCTCCTCCGCCATCCAGGCCGGCGGCATCAGGACAAGCGTGTCCACCGGAAAACAAGATAATCTGACCCTGGCCATGGACAGCACCGCCTCCGTCAGCACCGTTTCCGACGGCATCTGGCAAGCCACGGCAGACCGGAACCGGAACTTCTACCTACAGCGCTATACCAACGGGGGGGCTATCCTGCTTTTGAGTAATGACGCCCAGACCTGCGAAGTCTTTTTTGACCCTGCCGCCACACCGAATCACATTGCCGGCACAGGAATGTTTACCTCGCAGCCGGTCTCAGTTGACTTCACCATCACCAATAGCACTACCGGGATCGTGGTCCGAAAGCCAGGCAGCGGTTCGCCCACGACCTGGCCGGTGACCAGGTTTAGTAACGCCGCCGCGGATACCGATGGACGAGATGGAAAGTTACAGGATCGAATTTGGAGATAGATGATCGGCATAAAAGTTACCGGAGACAAATCATGGGAAGTGTATATAATGGGTGATGGATCCTACCGACTTGAAAAACTGACTACTGGGAACTATAAGAATCTGGCCCTGGACTCTGGGGTGGCTCTATCCAATTTGAATATCTTCATCGGCCCCAATGGCTCCGGTAAGAGCAACTTCATCGCCGCCTTGAAGTTTCTAAATCAATGCGTGGCCGGCCGCTCCGACGTCGACCGCGGCATTACCGCGTTTCAAGAGGCGGTGGATGTCCTCGGGGGAGCTAAGATCCTGGACGCAACTATGAAGCGCCCGGCCGTTGTGACCCTGGCCTACCAATTTGGGACCGAAAAGGTAGCCATACCGAGTAAACTATTGAAACTGGTGCTATGGGTATCGTCAGGTCAGCAGCTTGTAACCATAAATAAAGAAGTGCTGGACGATGTTCATGACGAAGGTCAGCCGGGATTTGACTATAACTTCGCCAAGTACGAAGGTGATCCTGAAAGCACCAAGGGATATTACTACCGCCATCGCGAGAGTAACGGCGTCACCGGGGAAGTAGCCGAATTTGTCTTGATCGGTGGTCAGGCAGTATTTAACCGACCGGATGACGAGCTGGCCTTGACCCGCGTGGCTAATCTGGGGAATATAGATGACAGTAAATTTCAGCCGTCCGTTGATCTATCGCGTGATTTGGTCCGCGAAGTCAAAGGGTGGAGGTTTTACTATGCCAATGAGATGAGTCTGAGAGAAATTAAGGACTCGGAGCCGAAGATCGGCGGTCGCGAGACCCGGCTTTCGCCTTCCGGTGATAATCTGGCTCTGGTTCTGGAAAATCTATTCAGCCAAGATGTTGATTTTGAAGAAATTATGAATGACGCCATGAGACATGTTCTACCATTCACCAGAAAAGTCAGGCCAATCAGGTCGGGTCGAATGCGATTGACCATAGAGTGGCACGTTCAAGGAGTTAAGGAGCCATTCTATTTAAGCGAACTGTCTGATGGGACCATCTGGATGTTATGCCTGGCAACCATCCTGCTGGCGCCTGATTTGCCGTCATTGCTGGTGATTGAGGAGCCGGAGATTGGTCTGCATGTCGCCTGGATGCCCCTATTGGCGGAGTGGATCAAGCGAGCGTCCGAGCAGACACAAGTTATCATTTCCACCCATAGCCCGGATCTGTTGGATCAGTTCACCGACTCCGTGGGACATGTTCTATGCTTCAACAAGAAGGATCAGCACCACTCCTCGGTCAGGACGCTAACTCGAGAGGACATGGCCGAACATCTATCTGAAGGCTGGGAGTTGGGTGATCTGTATCGGGTGGGGGACCTCGATGTGGGGGGCTGGCCATGGTAGTCTGGCTTTTTGCCGGAGGGGGAAAGTCCGAGGTGGAAGGTCTGGTTCCATTTCTGGTGGAGAATTTCCCAGGATATAATTTTGAGCGGAAGACGCCTATAAAATCAAAACCCGGACCTAAAGTGGAGAGAACCGGTGGTCATGGTCACGCCGACCTTGCAAAGTCAAAGACAACCGGACCCAAACGGGACTGGGGCGACGGCTATGGTCATACCGGTCCTGGCCTGGCTAAACAAATTAAAGAGCGATTGAAATCTTCCCTGGAAAGAGGACAACTGGGAGACTTGATTCTGGTGATAGACGATCTGGATTGCCATGATTCAGCCAGGCAAGAAGCGATGTTCTTGAAGGCCGTCACATCAGTGGCCGGGGCAGTCAAGATCCCTTATCAACATGTGGGTTTTGCTTCACCGGAGATTGAGGCCTGGATTATCGCCGATTGGGGCAACACTATCGCTCACCATCCGGATTTTAAAGAGTGCCAGGCAGACATGCGCGATTGGCTGAGCAGAAATGGCGTCGGCTTCGATAACCCCGAGTCGTTCAGCCAACTGAATAGAAACAAGACGAGCTGTGACAGCAAGCTGTCGAATATGATGATAGAATCTTCACAAGAGAAGGGCTGCAAGCAAAGGTACCGAAAGGGTATACACACCCCAGAGTTAATCAAGAAGATCAATCCGGATACGGTCAGGAGCAAATGTCTTCATTTCAAAAAATTATACAACTACCTTCTGGAGTTCTGTGACTAGAGGGAACCGCAAATGAATTAGCTATTCTTGGTTTAGTATTGATCCCGGCGCTTATCTTTAACTGGAGGAAATTTAATGGACAATCTGCTTGACGTGATCAAATCGAGGCGAAGTATCCGGTCTTACCAGGACAAGGACGTTCCAGACGATTTGTTGAACCTGGTTCTGGAGGCCGTCCAATGGTCACCCTCTTGGGCCAACACCCAGTGCTGGGAGGTGGTGGTGGTCAAGGAGGCGGCCGTGAAAGAGAAACTTCAGGAGACCATGGGCAAAGGCAATCCGGCCACCAAGGCCATTGTGACCGCCCCCATCGTCCTGGTCCTGTGCGGCAAGCTGAAGGGTTCCGGATACTATAACGGACAGGTGACCACCAAGTTTGGGGACTGGTTTATGTTCGACCTGGGCATCGCCACCCAGTCGCTTTGCC
>JADFXY010000458.1:0-3423 GCA_015233355.1 Deltaproteobacteria bacterium
ATTCAGCGGTCTACCCCTGGTTATGTACCCCTGCCTGTGGATATCCTTTTGGTCTCGCATAGGATGAAATGGATGTCTAACCACCGCCCAAATAATGCATTGCCGATGGTTTTATATGTGGTTATATTATATTTTATAAGGGCCTTGTCCCATACCCAGGGCGCTGCCGCTGGGGCTTATTCGGATTTGACCATTTATTTGATATTTGAATCACATCCGATTATCCCGTCCCTAATTTCAACAGCATTGGGGCAACGCCCTGGGAATTCAGATGGGTTACTTACGTATCAGCAAGATGGCCGGATGGTCGGCCGGCCCCCAAAACAATCATTCTTGATTTTTCGCCTCAGCCGCCAGGATTTTTTTGATGTTTTCCATAGTGTCGAAATAGACGTTCCAATACTCAGACGTATTCACCCAGGGGCGGACGACGAACTTAGTTTTGGTGTCATCAAATTCACTGAGGCCGATGGTCGGAACAGGATCTTTAAGGATGCGGCTGTCTTTAGCTACCACGTCGTGAATGATGCTCTTTATTTTTTCCGGGTCACTTGACGCGGGAACACTAAACTCCATATCAACCCGGCGGCGGTCGTGGGCGGAGAAGTTGGTGATATTGTCTCCGGTGAGTTTAGCATTAGGCACAATGACTCTCTTATTGTCCCCGGTTTTCAGGACGGTGGTAAAAATTTGAATTTCTTCCACCACGCCGTTGACCCCGGCCCCCTGAATTTGATCCCCCACTCTAAAGGGATGGAAGATGATCATCAGCACGCCCGCGGCAAAGTTGGCCAGGGACCCCTGTAAGGCCAGGCCGATGGCTAAACCCGCGGCGCCGAGGACGGCTATAAACGAGGTCGTCTGAACCCCGATTTGACCCAGGGCGGATAGGACAACGAATGTCATTAAGCCGACATAAGTCAGGCTCCCGGTGAAGGAGACCAGGGTCCGCTCTACCTTACCTTTGGTCATGATGTTCTGGATCAGGTTCTTTAGAAACCGGGCGACCTGCCACCCAATGATCAGGACGGCCAGGGCGGCGATGACCTTGACCCCGAACACAGTAACTAATTCTCTAAGCTGGGCGATAATCTTGTCCATTTTTTCGGCCTCCTTATTATTAAAGATTGAGATAAAATGAGACTTGCTTTTCCGAAATGTTGGAACCCGTCGTTAGCCTCGCTCCCTGGCCAGTACCTTGAGATAACGGGAAAAGAGACTGCTATGAGATTGCTTCATGGCCCTTCGGACCTCGATCAGGTCCACTTTCTTAACAAAAGTCAGGGCAGGCTCGTTGTCGCTTAAAATCAACCCGTGATGGAAAAGGCGGGCCCGCACCTGCTGAGTGTCGTTCTTGGCCAGGGTTTTTCGCCAGACCCCGTATTCAGCCAGTAGTTCCTTAAGTCCCGTGGTCAGGGTGATCATCTTTGGGGACAACAATCCTTCGATCCGGGCGTAACTGGGCAACCATTCCCGCGCCGTAGTCAGGTCCCAGTGATTATCTTCCATTAATTCCCTGGTCAGCCCCTTAAGTTCATCATCTCGAAAATTGTCCCAGTCAACTTCGGCCGGGTCAAGCAACCAGGCTTCCTGGTAACATTGCCTGGCCACCCGAGTGTCTCCCCGCCCGGCATAGGCGTCGCCCAGGTAACCGTAGATCAAGGCGTTATTCCGGTTTAACGGGAGACAGACCTGGAGGCAGATGATGGCCCGGTCGTACCGGCCGGCTTGAAGATAGACGAATCCGGCTGGAAGCTCCGGCGCCAGGTACGGCTCATTTTCCAGACCGCCTTTTTCCAGCGCCTGAATTGCCTGCCCAAAAAGTGCGGTTTTGATTTTATCGAGGACCGCCTGGTTGGGGTAGCTCAGGGAAAGGGCGAATCCCCGAATCCGGGCCCAGGCCTGGACGAGCCGGGTGGGCAAGGCGGGGCCACTCTCAGGTAAATCCTGAAGCACCTCAGTCAGGCATCCGGCGAGTTGGAGGTCCTGGGCCACACTCTCCCCTTGCGGGTAGGCCAGGCGATGCTGTTCCAAATAATCCGCGGCCGCGGCCGGCTGGAGTTCTTTCAGCGCCATCAGGCCCCGGTTAATCAGTGCCCTTTGATCTTTGAAAAGTGATAATTGATCCATAAAAGTAGAGATCGGGTTTGAGTTAGTGCAAAAAGACCGTCTTATATTTTGAACCGGCTGACCATGTCGCTCAACTCCGCGGCGATCCGAGACAGCTCTCCGGCTGATTCCTTTGTCCTGACTGCTGTTTGCAGGGTTACAGCCGCGGCAGAGGAGACTTGGGAAATGCTCTGGCCGATGTTCTGCGAAATCTGGGCGCCCTGGGATACATTTTTTGAAGCTGTAGCCGACAGGTCGGCCGCTTGAGTGGTGCTCATGGCGATTTCATTTGTGACCGCGGACTGCTGTTCCACCGCAGTGGAGATGGTGTTGGTAATGTCGGTGATTCCCTTAATGCGGTTGATGATATTGTTTATAGCTGCGACCGCTTTGGCCGAATTGCCTTGGATCTGGGTAATCATGCTTCGGATACTCTCGGTCGAGTCAGTCGTTTGCTTGGCCAATTCCTTGACTTCACCGGCCACCACGGCAAAACCTTTTCCGGCTTCACCGGCGCGGGCGGCCTCAATGGTGGCATTTAGAGCCAGGAGCTTGGTCTGCTCGGCGATGTCAACGATGGCCTGGGTGATGGAGTTTATTTCATTGGAGCTTTTGTTGAGTGCGTCCATGATGCGGCCCGTGTCATCGGCCAGGGCGGCGGTATCGCGGGTTTCTGCGGCGGCGCGCTGGGTGTTGGTGGAGACTTCGGTGATGGAGGCGCTGAGTTCCTCTACGGCCGTGGCTACCGCCCTCATGTTGGTGGAAACATCTTCGGCCGACGCGGCCATGGTCGTCATCTGAGACTGCATGTCTTCGGACCCGGAGGCGACGGCATCGGACTGGCGGGACATCTCATTGGCGCTCTGGCTCATCTCTTCGGAAATGGTGATCAATCCTCCCGATGAGGCTTTAAGCTGGTCGATCCGGGCGACGATGTCTCTGACCATTTGCCGGATCCTAAGGACAAAGCAATTGAACCAGGCCGAAAGCTGGTCCAGTTCGGTAACCACGGCCCGGCCGTAGACTTCCCGGCATTCAGTGCAATCTTTTATCAATCCCTTAAGGATGCGGGGGCACTTGACTTCAAGAGCCATGGAGCCGGATTCCGTCCAGCAGTTGGTGACTTTCCCGAAGGAGGGACAGTCGGCCTTCTGACACTTGCGGATTTCAGAACAATTTATTTTCGGTAAGTCGAGCTGCCTGGTCAGGTCACCCCGGCCCTGGGCGATATCTTGAAGCATGGCAATGGATTTTTTAATCGGCTTGATGATGACGAAATTGACTAGGACGATCATAATAACCACGGAACAAATG
>JADFXY010000459.1:0-3408 GCA_015233355.1 Deltaproteobacteria bacterium
AGGTAACCGGCATTCTGCCTCAACGAATTGGATTTAACTTTAAGATGTTTAAGCAGCTTAAAACTGAAAAAGGAGGTTCTTACCGTGAGTGAAGTTCTGGCCCCTATGAGTGGAAAAGTAATAGACCTTAAGGTCAAGGTGGGTGATTCAGTCAAAGAAGACGACGAAGTGATCATCATCGAAGCTATGAAAATGGAAATGCCCTTGGCTGCTCCATCGGACGGTACGGTTAAAGCAGTTAACGTCAAGGTCGGAGATTCCATCGATCCCGATGCCGTATTGATGGTTATTGAATAACCCGGTTGGTCGTCAGTCTCCAGGCTCAAGCCGCAAATGCTTTGAATTTCCGGCGCCCAACTTATTAAACACGAAAGCCTCTATTGATAGAGGCTTTTTTTTGAACGCCGGCCCAAAAGAAGTAATCCCTAACCGAAACTTTCCGATAGGAGAAACACCATGTCGTTACAAGACAAGCTCGACGAACTCATCCGCCGTAACAAAGAAGCGGAACTTGGCGGCGGCCAGGGACGAATCGACAGTCTTCACCAAAAAGGAAAATTAACCGCCCGTGAACGCGTCGAAGCCTTGATGGACAAGGATTCATTTCAAGAAATAGATAAATTTGTGGTTCACCGGTGCTACAATTTTGGCGCAGAAAAAACCAAAATCCCAGGTGATGGCGTGGTTACCGGTTATGGGACCATTAACGGCCGGATGACTTTTGTCTTTTCCCACGATTCCACTGTTTTTGGCGGCTCCTTGAGCGGTCCCTTTGGTGAAAAAGTCTGCAAGGTCATGGACCTGGCTGTTAACAACAAATGCCCCATAGTCGGATTGAATGATTCGGGAGGGGCCCGCATCCAGGAAGGCGTCATCAGTCTGGGCAGTTATGGTGAAATTTTTAAACGGAACGTGATGACCTCCGGGGTTATCCCTCAGATTTCGGTGATCATGGGGGCTTGTGCGGGAGGGGCGGTCTATTCTCCGGCCATTACCGATTTTATTATTATGGTCGATAAGACTTCCCATATGTTCATTACCGGTCATCAGGTGATTAAGGCTGTTACCTCCGAGGATGTTTCGGCGGAAAAACTGGGCGGGGCCATGACCCACAATGCCATCAGCGGAGTGGCTCATTTCTCGGCCAAGAGCGACCTGGATGCCCTTAAACTGACAAAGGAACTGCTGGCCTTCTTCCCCCAGAACAGTGATGAAAAACCGACCGTCATCCCTTGCAGCGACCCGGCTGACCGGATTGATATGAGCCTGCGCGACGTAGTGCCGGACAACGCCAAGAAGCCCTACAACATTAAAGAAATTATCCGAAAAATAGTTGACCACGGCCACTTCTTCGAGGTCCAAAAGAATTATGCCCGGAATATGGTGGTCGGCTTTGCCCGAATGGGCGGGATGTCGGTGGGCTTCGTCGCCAACCAGCCCAATTTTTTGGCCGGATGTATCGATATCAATGCCTCGCTGAAATGTTCCAGGTTTGTCAGGTCTTGCGATTGCTTCAACATCCCTTTAATTACTTTGGTTGACGTGCCTGGATTCCTCCCAGGGGTCTCACAGGAACACGGCGGCATTATTAAGCACGGTTCCAAGATAATTTATGCCTATGTGGATGCCTCGGTCCCCAAGATCACGGTTATCACCCGGAAGGCTTATGGCGGTGCATACGACGTCATGTCCTCCAAGCATCACGGTGGAGACATCAATTATGCCTACCCCACCGCCGAAGTTGCGGTTATGGGCCCGGAGGGGGCGGTCAACATTATTATGCGGAAGGAATTGAATGCCGTCCCGGAGGAAGAAAGGGAAGCCTTGCGGGAGAAGCTTATCGCCGACTACCGGAAAACCTTTGCCAATCCTTACACGGCGGCCGAATTGGGATATATCGACGAAGTCATTTCGCCTGAATACACCCGGCCCAAGGTCATTGCCGCCTTGCGGATGCTGAAGAACAAAGTGGTCATCACCCATCACCGCAAGCACGGGAACATTCCACTCTAGACAAACCCGGCCAAGGACCGGCGGCAGGTGGTCCGGAACTATTTCGTGGCCGATCCAACTTACGGCGGATCTTTAGAAACGCGAAGGAAATCCATTGATGGCCTTCGCATTTCTGTTTTTGAAGGCCAAAAAAATATTCGGCGAAAGCAAAACCTGAACATGGCTATTTCTTACTGGTTTTAATTGACAAATTAATTTGGAACAGTTACTATGCTCTACTAATTAAATGATATTTATAACATATTGTTTTCATTTTAGGTCCAGGGCTTTTGTCCGCCACTGCCGGCGGCTTTGCCGGCAACCGATCATGGCCGGATAAAATGTTCGAGAAGGGAACCAATTCGGTGAGAATCGGTTACCCTCCTCCTTTTATCTTGACTTAATCAACCGGAAGGGCTAACTAGGCACATTATGCCTGTGTTACAGGTTGGGTGCTATGGCTATTCAGAAAATGATTTTGACGTCACCAGCGATTAACCGGCCTAGCTTATGGAAACATGTTAAATATAATTGCAGCATTTTTCTGTAGCCTCGTCCGTGTAACCGAAGGAATATCAAGCTAAACTCGCAACCCGTAACTCAATGTCGTTGACTTAAGGTCACCTCACTATTGTCCGGAACGACTTAAGGACGTTAAGATTTCCCGCTTCGCTCGAAATGACAGAGATCCCGTACATTCAGGATGATACCTACTGCATGCGTCCCCCTTGTCATTTCGAGCGAAGCGAGAACTCTGACAGCGTATTTTCCTCCGGCTTAAGTCAACGACATTGATCCGTAACCGCAACCCGCAACCCGAAAGACAAGAGTATCTCATGCCTGAAGACAACCAATTGACTGCCCGGCGTAAAGAAAAAGTCGACATACTGAAAAGCGCGGGGCTGAATATGTTCCCGAACGATTTCAAACCACAGCACCGGGCTGTAGAAGTATGCGCCGATTTGGGGGATAAGACCAGTCAAGAATTAGAAGAATCTTCGTTTCAGGTAAAACTGGCCGGACGCATTATGTCCCGGCGGGATTTTGGTAAAGCTTCATTTTTTCATATCCAAGACGATACCGGCCAGATCCAGGCCTACATCAAAAAGACCGACGTTCCAGAACAGACCTTTGAGCTTTATAGATTACTTGATCTCGGTGACATTGTGGGGTTGGCCGGCCGGGTGTTCAAGACCAAAACCGGTGAACTAACCATCGTGGTCAACGAATTAAAATTGTTGGTCAAATCAGTCCTGCCCCTCCCGGAAAAATTTCACGGTCTGACCGACAAAGAACTCCGCTACCGCCAGCGCTATCTGGATCTGATCGTTAATAAAGAAGTCCGGGATGTCTTTGTCACCCGTAACCGGATCATCGCCGAGGTTCGGAATTATCTGAACGATCATGGATTCCTGG
>JADFXY010000045.1:0-485 GCA_015233355.1 Deltaproteobacteria bacterium
TGGATGTCCTAAAGAAAATGGCCGAGCTGGGCTTTTTCGGCTGCGTGATTAAAGAAGAGTACGGGGGCAATGAGTTCGGCTTCATGGCTCAGACCATCCTGACCGAAGAAGTGGCCCGCGCCTCGAGTTCGCTCCGGGTGTCGTTTAACATGCAGACCCTGGGATCGGCTTTGACCATTCAAAAATGGGGCAATGAAGAGCAGAAGCAAAAATACGTTCCCGGGCTGGTCAGTGCCGACCTGATCGGATGTTTCGGCATTACCGAGCCGAATGCCGGTTCCGACATTATGGCCTTGAAGACCACGGCGGAAGACAAGGGCGATTATTATCTGTTTAACGGCAGTAAAACATGGATATCCAACGCCCAGGTCGCTGATATTTGTATCGTCTACGCTTATACAGATAAAAACGTGGGCAGCCGCGGCTTGTCCGCCTTTATCGTGGAACTGAAACAATCCGGAATCACCACCCGTCCGCTGGATAAG
>JADFXY010000045.1:526-17006 GCA_015233355.1 Deltaproteobacteria bacterium
GATGCCAAGGTCCCCAAGGCAAATCTCCTCGGCAAGCTGGGCGGCGGTGCAAAAACGGTGTTCTCGTCCTTGAACCAGACCCGGTTGTCCTGTGCCGCCGGCGGTGTCGGGGTGGCTCAAGCCTGCCTGGAGTTGTCCATTAAGTACGCCAACGAGCGGGAGCAGTTCGGCCAGCAAGTCGGCAAATTCCAAATGAATCAAGATCTCATCGCCCAAATGGCCGTGGAAATCGAGGCGGCCAGACTGTTGACGTACAAAGCGGCCTGGCAAAAAGATCAGGGACAAATCGACAATACCCTGGAGACGTCCTTTGCCAAGTATTTTGCCGGTGAGGTGGCCGCCAAGTCCGCCCATTCCGCCATGAAGATCCTGGGCGCCTATGGTTACTCCACTGAATATCCGGCCGCCCGGCTATTCCGGGATGCCGTTTTGTACCAAATCGTCGAGGGCACGGCCAATGTCCAGAAGATGATCATCGCCATGGATCAGTTGGGCTACCGCAAGGCCAACAAATAGACCGGCTCGGCCGCATCGGCGCATCTTCTCCCGGCCTCAATCAATACCTGGGGCCTGTGCGCCCCTATAAAACAACTATGCGGAACCACGTGGAGGCACCAGCATGGGTGATCGAGACAAGATATTAGCTAAAGTTCAGGAGTTGGAAGAAAAGAAAAAACAGATTAGTCTGGGCGGCGGGCCTAAGGCGATTGAGAAGCAACATAAAGCCGGGAAGTTAACGGCGAGAGAGCGCATCGATAAGTTTTATGACCCCGATACGTTTATGGAAATAGACATGTTTGCCGATTGTCTGGGCCGGGAATTCGGGATGGCCGGAAAGAGCATCCCCGGTGACGGGATTGTCATCGGCCACGGCCTGGTGGAAGGTCGGCCGGTGGCGGCTTTCTTTGCCGATTATACCTCGATGGCCGGGACATTCGGTGAGATGCACGGCCGGAAGATGAACAAGATCATCGAATTTGCCATCAACAAGAAAATGCCGGTGATCGGAGTAAATGACTGCGCCGGGGCCCGGCTCCAGGAAAACATGGGACCGCTGTCCCAGTATGGCCGTTTGTTTTATTTGAATTCCATCGGTTCCGGGGTGGTGCCCCAGATTTCTTTGCTCCACGGCTACGTAGCCGGCGGCCAGGCCTATTCTCCGGGGCTAATGGATTTTCTGTTCATGGTCAAGGATATGGGCTACACCTTCATCGCCGGTCCCCCCCCTGGTCAAGGCCATGCTGTCGGAAGACATCTCCGCGGACGAACTGGGCGGGTACAAGGTTCACAGCACGACCAGCGGTGTTTGCCACGTGGTCGCGGAAGACGAGATGGATTCCTTCACCAAGTGCCGGAAGCTGCTGTCCTATCTTCCTTCCAGCAACCTGGATATGCCGCCTTATGACGATACGGGTGACCCGGCCGGCCGAGTGTCTGAAAAAATCTACGACATCATCCCGGCCGACCGCTGGCGGCCCTATGACATGAAAAAGATCATCAAGGAAATAGTGGACAACGGCGAATTCTTTGAGATTCATAAGGACTACTTTAAGGAAATGGTGATCTGTTTCGCCCGCTTGGGCGGCCATTCAGTCGGTATCGTGGCCAACAATCCCATGTTCCGGGGCGGCGTCATCACCACCCAGGCGGCCGAAAAGGCTGCTCGATTCAAGATCTTCTGCGACGCCTTTAATATTCCGATCATCAACTTGATCGACACCCCGGCCTACCTGATCGGCAGCCAGCAGGAAAAACTGGGCATCATCTACCGCGGGGCCAAGCTGCTTTACGCCACCTCCTGCGCCACAGTGCCCCAGATCAGTGTTTACATCGGCAAGGCCTACGCCGGCGGCTACCTGACCATGGGCTCCAAAGACTTTGACGTGGATCTGGTCTATGCCTGGCCTACGGCAGACCTCGGCCTGGTCGGCCCCAAAGGTACGGTCAACGTTCTTTTCCGCAAGGAAATCGCGGCCGCGGGCGAAGCCGCCAAAGCCAAAGGCGAGGATCCGGCCAAGGCGGAAGAAGAAGAACGGGCCCGCCGGGAAAAAGAATTTGCCGACACCTACATGAGCGTTTATTACCCGGCCAAATTGCAGCACATCGACGATATTATCGACCCCAAGGAAACCCGGCCGATCTTAATCAAGTCGCTGGAACAACTGGCTAATAAAGTCAAAGAATTACCCTGGCGGAAACACGGGAATATCCCACTTTAGCAGGTCGGGGACGCCGCCGACCAAAAAAACACTTCGTTTGAAAAAAACAGCCCTGCCTCGGCCAGGATCACCGACCGGACAGGGCTGTTTCTTTTCATTTTTTTACCTGAGTTCGGCGAGTTCTTTTAATTAAGTACCAGAAATGTATCCGCAGATTTCGCAGATTAACGCAGATGAAAAAGAGTCACAGATTTATTTTGGTTCTAATCTGCGAAAATCGGCGCAATCTACGGATTGAACTATACATGTCAATCACTGTCGCCTAATCGTCCGGCCAACTCGTCGAACTCAGGTTATGGGTATGAATCCGATCAGGAGCTTAATCCTCCCAAAGTTCGGGATCGACCAAGCCGATTTTGACGGCGAACTTGACCATCTCCAGGCGGTCGCGCAGACCCAGTTTTTTCATAATATTGGCCCGGTGTTTTTCCACCGTCTTCGGGCTGAGACAGAGGACATCGGCAATCTGGTTGGTCGAGTTTCCTTCCACAACCATGCGAAACACCTGTTGCTCCCGCTCGGAAAGAAGGTCATATCCTTTGGGAGTGGGAGGGTCCACGTGAGACTTGAGGTAAACCCCCACCACCTCGGCCCGGATCTTGGAACTGAGAAAATATTCCCCCCGGTAGGCGGCCCGAACCGCCTCCAAGACGTCCGACATGGGCGAGGCCTTAAGCACATAGCCCAGCGCTCCGGCGGCCAAGGTCTGGTGGACGTATGTCTCCTTGGAGTGCATGGACAACACCACCACCTTAATGTCCGGGGCCACTTCTTTAATCAAACCGATGGCGTCCAGACCGCCCAGCCGGGGCATGGCCAGGTCCACCACGACCACATCGGGTTGCAGGGTGCGGACTTTTTCCACCGCCTCAAGACCATCCTCGGCCTCACAGGTTATGACCATGTCCGGCTGGTCTTCAAATATTTGCTTCAGCCCTTCCCGGACCACGGCATGGTCGTCGGCAATCAGGACTTTTATCCGGGTCATGTGGGTTCTCCATCAAAAGCGAATTAGACATTAGCCTAAAGCTTAACTCCAAAATAATCACAATGCAGCGTAGGTAAGTATACCCTGAGCGGTCATAGTTGTCCCTTTTGGTGGAGGTAACGGACGAATACGCACTAAGATTTCTCGCTCCGCTCGAAATGACAACATCCGAAGTGACAGAGGTGTAGAACGTCTGGCGTGCGGCGCCGTTGTAATTTCAAGCGAAGCGAGAAATCATAACGGATTAACGCCGGTTCGATGGATCAGGCCATAATCTCCAGCCCGCCCCGGATCTCATCCAATTGATTCTTTGCCGCAGATGCAATCAGAAACAGCCGGGTTAGCTTTTTACAAGCATATTCATCGCAATAGGCACAATTTAAGATATCCCTTTTCATTCCGCATCGCCTAATTTCGCACACCCGGCAATGGCCGAAGAGTCGTCCGGTGTATGTCTGACAACCATCGCAATTAATATCTTCCGCCCTGATATTAGGGTCATAATTCTTTGACCAAAGCTCCGCTGTTTCGGCTCTTTTTGTGTCATCGTCGGCTTATGTGGCCAGCCAGGCGGGGCATTCGTGACAGGACAATCCGCAGAACGCGATCATTTTCTTCATTCTTGGAGCCTTTCAACAGTTTTTTTGTTTCGCCGGCCGGTTACGCAAATTCTAGGCAATCAGACTTCCGCCGGCTTCATCACAAAAGGCAACCCTATGTCAGGGCCTTTCTTTCCGGAGAAGCGCCTTCCCGGAACCAAGAAGGACGCCGAGGAAGGGAAGAGCCAAAGATTTTGGTTAATCTCTGAGCCGCCTTTTTCTCAATGCGTCCTCTGGGTTCTACTTTTTTCAACAAGGCTGTTTTTGCCGAGGTCCGGTCGAGCTAACCTATTTTCTTGATCCACCCGAAAGTATCAGGGGTTTTGGCGTACTGCAAATCAATAATGGCGTTATACAGCTTATTGGCCAGGGGGCCGGTCTGACCGCCCGAAACCACATATTCCTGGTCCCGGTAATGGACCAGTCCCACGGGTGAAATGATGGCGGCGGTACCGGAGGCGAATATCTCTTTCATTTGGCCAGTCTTGATCGTCTCAATCACTTCATCGATGGTGATGGGCCGCTCATTGACCTTCATGCCCCAGTTCCGGGCCAGGTGGAGCACCGAATCCCTGGTCACCCCAGGAAGGATACTGCCGTTGAGAGGCGGCGTGATCAGCTCGTCGCCCAGCAGTAAAAAGATGTTGCTGGTCCCGACTTCTTCAACGTATCTCCGCTCCACCGCATCAAGCCAGAGCACCTGGGTAAAGCCTTTGCGGTGGGCTTCTTCGCCGGCGAAGATACTGGCCGCGTAATTTCCGCTGGTCTTGGCTTCTCCGACGCCTCCGCGCACGGCCCGAACATATTTATCGGTCACGTAGATCTTGACGGGATTGAATCCTTCGGGGTAATAGGCCGCCACGGGACAAAGAATAATATAGAACAAGTATCGGGTGGAGGGTCTGACGCCCAGGGCCGGTTCGGTAGCCTCCATGGTTGGCCGGATGTAAAGTGAGCATCCTTCACTGGCCGGGATCCAGTCTTTGTCTATCATTATGAGTTCAGTCAGTGCCTTAATCACGAAATCTGCATCAATTTCGGGCATGCACAGCCGCCGGGCGGACCGGTTAATCCGTTGAAAATTCATCTCCGGCCTAAAAAGATAGATGCCGCCGTCCTGGCCGTGGTAGGCTTTAAGCCCCTCAAAGACTTCCTGGCCGTAATGCAGGACCATCGCAGCGGGATCTAAGGACAGGTTATGATAAGGCTCAATTCGGGGGTTTATCCAACCCTGGTCAAGCTCCCAGTCCATCAAAAACATGTGGTTGCTAAAGTATATTCCAAAACCTAGTTCGGAGTCGTCGGCAATTTTTTCCCGCCGATTTTTTTTATCAAGTTTGGTAATCTTAATGTCCATAACCTCTCCTTCGATTATCCTTTGGCCAGGGATGGGAAATGTTGCCCTGGAGGGGCAAAAAGCTAGCCGGGTGTGCATTCTTTTTTGACTGCAACTGCAGCCACGGCTTGTTGAATTTTTTGATAGACCTCATCAGGATGGGGCACCCCGAAAAACTTAACGGCCCGCCGGTTATCCTTTGAATAAATGTGGAAATGTCCGACCTTTATGGCCCGGGAAGTCAATCCCCGGAGGACATGAACCACGGCCACCTCAGTCAGTGGAAGCTCCGTGACGGATACCGAAAAAAAACCGGTCCGGGCGATAATCCGGCTTCTGGTCAAGGTATAGACTGAATTTCGCCACTTAAGGAAGACCAGGATCAGGATTACCAGGCAAAGTGGCATCCCGATCCATAGGGACATATGGAAAGAACCGGTTCCCGGCCTAAAAGGAGCTTGAAAGCAGATGAAGGCCGCGACGTAGGCGATCAAGAAACTGCGTCGCGCCGGCTTCGTTTCAAACAAAATAGGTTCGTCCATATTCACCAACTTACAGGTTACAAGTCCACGGCAGAACCACGGACGCAAGAATTAGAGCTCTTCCAGGCCAAGACCTCAGACAAGAAAAAAGGTCAGGATACCTTGAGATATCACTGACCTTTCCAAGGATGTCCGGTTGGTCTCAGTGGGCTTCTTCCATGGCGCCGGCAAAGTACATCATGGTCAGCATGGAAAAGATAAAGGCCTGGACGAAGTCGGCAAATATGAAAAGAAAGAACATCGGTAACGGGGCCAGAAACTGGCCGGCCAAAATCATCAAGATGGCCAATACGAGATCTTCGGCCATGATGTTGCCGAAAAGACGGAAGGTCAGGGAGAGGACCCGGGCCAGATGACCGACGATTTCAATCGGGACCATCAACGGGATCAGCCACCAAACAGGGCCGCAGAAGTGTTTGATGTAATGGGTGCCGTGATTTTTGATGCCGATGATATGGGTCAGGACGAAAACGATCAGAGCCATGGACAGAGTGGTATTCAAGCTCGCTGTGGGCGAAAAGAAGCCGGGGATCAGGCCGATGCAGTTACAGCAGAAGATATATAGAAATAGGGTGGCGATTAGTGGAAACATGGCCCGACCTTCTTCACCCATGACATCGACCATGAAGTTTTCGATCCCTTCGATGACTACTTCAAAAAAGCTTTGGGCGCCGCCGGGGATCATTTTGATGCTGCTGGTGGCGATTTTCCCGGAGATGATCAGCAGGAGCATGATCAGCCAAGAATTGGTCACCCAAGGCCATTCGTGGGCGAAGTGCCCCAAACCGATCTTTTCAAACAGCAGAGTAATGAAAATAATTGGATGTTCCAAGGCGCTGATCTCCTTTTTGTTGGTTTATTCTGGTTAGGCCTAGTGCGTTATTTTTTTGGCCGTGAAGGTGAGATGCCCTGATGTCCTAGAGCATTTATTATGAGTGGCCGGGGGTTGTCAAGCAAAAAGTGAATATCAATAGCCGGTTCTGCGGATTTATTGAGTCGTCTCAGCCGGGTGGGCCAGGTCTTTTGATATGTGGTTAATATCACGTAATTTGGGAGATATTAACAAATATACCGAGATCACCATATTACCATATTGGAATATCTATTTCACGGCCCGGCTTTCCTTTCAACAGATTTGGCCGGGATGTCCGGTTGGTCGCCGGCTAATAAATAAAAATGTTGACTTTTCGCCAACTCCAGCGCATAAATAGTAATGCCGTATCTTCCACAGGCACTGTCGCCGAAAGAAGTCGGCCGCCGGGTAGTTGGCTTGTTTAATCCATAGGATATAGTCCGCCGGCCCGGCTGGACTAACGCGAAAAAAGGGGGTCGAGATGTCCGTTCTGTTAAGTCAACATTGGGATATTATCCATGGCAAACACGAAGAATATGCCGAATTTGTTAAGGAAAAATACATCTATCAGTGCAAGCTGTTAGGGTTCCATGTTGTAGGCGGATTTTACGTAGTTATTGGTCCCGGCCCCCGGGTGCTTGCCGTCATGACGACGGAAGAGTATGACCAAATGGAAAAGCTCATGCGCAACCCCAAATTCAAGGATTTGACTGAAGAACTAAAACATTATACATACAACCACGCATACAAAATTTTGACCCCCACGGGACGAGTACCCGCCAAAAAATATACCGTACAAAAGAGCATCTGGAAGTTTACCCAGTATTACGATATTGTCCCTGGTGCGTGGAAGGAATACGCCGACTTCGTGGTCCATGAATATATCCCCACCTTCAAAAAAACCGGCTTGCTGGAAATAACCGGAGGATGGAATGTGGTATTAGGCGATGGTCCGAAAATCGTTAGCGAATTCTCTGCTCCCGATGCGACCTCCATCGGACAGCTTTTCGACAACGACGAGTTCCGCCGCATTACCAAAGAGCTTAAAACCAAATACGTAACCAATTACTTCTCAAGGATGCTTTGCCCGACGGAAAGATTCGGCGGCCCTGCTTGAAACCAGCATCGGGTGCTCAATGACACTCCCCAACCGGGTATGTTTATTTGTCCCTTGCCTCGTGGATTCCCTTTACCCCAACGTGGCCCTGGCCGTGGAAAAAGTTTTTCACCGGTTGGGGGTGGAAGTAGACTATCCCTCGGATCAAATCTGCTGCGGCCAGTTTGCCGTTAATGCCGGGCAATGGGACGAGGCCGGACGTCTGGCCAGAAAGACTCTGGATGTCTTTGCCGGAAAAGGCCCCATCGTCGGGCCGTCAGCCTCCTGCCTCTACACCATTAAGGCTCTATATCAAGACCTGTTTGAGCCTGGGACCCGAGATCACCGGCGGGCCGTCGCCATGTCCAAACAGGTTTATGATTTCTCCGAATTTTTGGTTTCGGTATTACATCTGTCGGACGTCGGCGCAGAATTTGCCGGGACCGTCACTTATCACCACTCCTGCCATCTTAATCGCTACCTGGGGGTTAAGGATGACCCCGTCATACTTATCTCAAATATCAGGGGTGTGACTTACATTCCAATGCACGATTTCGAGGCCTGTTGCGGTTTCGGGGGTACTTTTTCCGTAAAATATCCTCACATATCCCAGGCTATCTTGGATGACAAGCTAAAAAATATCGCCCGGACCGGGGCTGATTACGTGGTCACGGCCGAACCCGGATGTCTGATGCACCTCCAATTGGGCTTAAAAAAAGCCGGCCTGCCGCAACGGGCGTGTCATTTGGCTGAGCTTTTGGCCTCACCTGATTTGATCATTTCCTGATACTGGCTATATTAAAACGTCTTGGCTCAAAAACATGGCCGGCCGGGCCGGGCAAGGCCGACCAATGGAGAAGAAAAGTGGAAGAAAAAAAACTAAACGCCTATGAGGATTTTCTTGAACATATCGGCAAGACCGGGCCGGCCCGTGAGGATGATTATCTAGATGCCGTGGCGGCAGTGTCACAAACCTCTCCGGCCATTGAAGAACCCGTCAACGTGGGAGAACGGATCAAAAAATTTCGAAATGACAAAGGCCTGACCTTAACCGATATCAGCCGGCGGACGAATGTCCCGGTCGAGGTCCTGGCGCAGATCGAAGACAACCTGATTTCACCCCCCCTGGGGACTCTGATCAAGCTGGGCAAGGCCCTGGATATGAAAATGGGCTATCTTATTTCCAGTGGTGAAATTAAACCGTTTACCATCGTGCGTAAAAATCAGGGCCAGAGCCTCTCCCGCCTCTCTTCAAAAAAAGGAAAAAGTTACGGTTATAGTTACGAGATGCTGGCTGCGGACAAGAATGACCGGAGCATGGACCCGTTCCTCGTAACGCTGGAGCCGACTGACACCTTGGAGGAGTTGTCTTCACATGACGGTCAGGAATTCATTTTCGTCCTGTCCGGGCAAATGGAAGTTCGTCTCGATGATTATGTGGACGTGCTCAATCCGGGTGATTCCATCTATTATGACTCAACCACGCCCCACCTGGTCCGCGCCCGGGGCGGAAACAATGCCTATATTCTGGCTGTCCTCTATTCCAGCCACTAATCGGTAGGATAAGAGTATTCCCATCACTATGGTTACCAGGGAACAAAAAGACCTCGTCACTTTGGCCGATCCCGGCTCCCGGACTTATAAATACCGGATCGATTCGGACGGTCTATGGTTCTGCGAGGGCAATCCGGTTACGGACGAGCACCTGCTGAGCACCCTCAGTAGTTCCATGTTTTATCGAGGGGAGGAGCTTTTCCTCCGCTGTGAGGGCGAGGTGCACCAGGTCATCCCGGACGACGCCCCCCTGGTTGTCAGATCTCTGGGCATCACCGAGAATGGTACCGGAGAGCCGGCCGCTGTCATCCTGATCCTTAATGACCGCCGTCGCATGCCCCTTTTGCCCGAAACCCTGACCATTAGCCGGGCCAACGTCCTCTACTGCCTCTCTACGCCAAAGAAATTCCGAACCCGTTTTTCCAAGCAGGCCTATTATCATCTCACGCGTTACCTGAAACAGGACCCCGAGACGGGTGATTTCTTCTTCCTGATTCACGGCCGGCCTCATATCATCCGGCAGGAGGAATAATGAATTGTCGGGTTTCGGGGGTTACTTTTTGAAAATATGTCAACAAAAACATCAGGCAAGCGTCCAGCCGGACACTCACTGTGACACTTGAATTGAGGAAGGAGGTCTGACCGATGAAAAACATGAAGTTGGGCGCTAAGTTGTTGGCGGGATTTTCTCTTGTGGCGTTGATCACCCTGGTCGTGGGATTCCTGGGATGGCGTGGGATCCAGAATGTCACCGCCAGCCTGGAGGTGGTAGCCGGCGTCCGGCTGCCCAGTGTCCTGGGCTTGGGCATGATGGATGAAGCCCAAGGAAGTATTCAAAGGTACGAACGCGTTCTGATTTATGAAACAGACTCCGAATTGATTAAGAGACAATACGCCAGTCTGGAAAAAGCCTTTAATAAGTTTGACAAAGGTTGGAAGATATACGAGTCGTTGCCCAAAACCAAGGAAGAAGAGCGGCTCTGGCAGGAGCTTATCCAGAAATGGAGCATCGCCAAGAAGTTGCACCAGGAAGTTGTAGAAATAGTCAGAAAAGGAGATGGCGAGTCGCGAAAAGCCGCCCATGAGCTGAGTATGGGTAAATCCCGCGACGCCATCAATGTCGTGGTCAAATTGTTGGACGAGATAATTGAGCTAAATGCAAAACTATCTGAAGATACTTACAAAGAGGCCCAAGCCCAGGCCGGCCGGGCAACCCTCCTGTCTATCATCGCCATCGGCCTCGGCGTCATCCTGGCTTTGGCCATCGGCTGGTTTATCGGCCGGAACATTTCCGGCATCGTCAAATCTCTCCTAAATGAGTTCGCTAAATTAAAAGAAGCCACCGCTGCGGGGCGATTAGGTGAGCGAGGTGATCCCGAAAAGATCAATTTTGAATTTAGAGGTATTATTAACGGAGCCAACGAAATCCTGGACGCGGTCATCGAGCCGTTAAAGATGGCTGCCCTCCATGTGGACCGCATCTCCAAAGGTGATATTCCGCCCCGGATTACCGATGAATACAACGGTGATTTCAACGAGATCAAGAATAATCTGAATCAGTGTATAGAGGCTGTCAATGGATTGACCTCCGAAATAGGGATATTGACCCAGGCGGCGGGAGACGGCCAATTGGCCACGCGGGGTGATCCATCGAAATTCGGCGGTGACTTCGCCAAGATTGTCAAGGGAATCAATAACACCCTGGACGCAGTGATCGGACCCTTAAATATGGCCGCCACCTACGTCGACCGCATCTCCAAAGGCGATATCCCGGCCAAAATCACCGATCAATATCAAGGCGATTTCAACACCATTAAAAATAATATCAACTTACTCATCGATGCCTTGAATGAAGTTACCAGATTGGCTCAGGAGATCGCCGCGGGCAACCTGATGGTCGAGGTGGAAAGAAGATCAAAAAATGATGAATTGATGATTGCTTTGGAGAAGATGATCGCCGGCTTGACGGAGATCGCCGTCAACGTCCAGACTGCGGCTGATCAGGTCGCCTCCGGGAGCCAGGAAATCAGCACCAGCACCACCGGCATCTCCCAGGGAACGGCCGAATCCGCGGCTAGTGTGGAAGAAGTTTCCGCATCCATGGAGCAGATGAGCAGCACTATCTCTCAGAATGCCGATAATGCCCGGGAAACCGCAGCCATCGCCAAACAGGCGGCCATTGATGCCCTGGCCGGGGGCAAATCTGTCGCCGAAACCGTCATCGCCATGAAGAGCATCGCCGAAAAGATCAGCATAATTGAGGAAATAGCCCGCCAAACCAATATGCTGGCCCTAAATGCCGCGATCGAGGCGGCCCGGGCCGGGGAGCACGGTAAAGGATTTGCCGTAGTCGCCGCGGAAGTCCGCAAACTGGCTGAGCGCAGTCAAAACGCAGCAAAGGAAATCAGCACGCTGTCCAACTCCAGTCTGGAAGTGGCGGACCAGGCCGGCCGCTTAATCGAAAACATTGTTCCCAGCATCCAGAAAACCGCGGACCTGGTCCAGGAGATCAACGCTTCTTCCAACGAACAGGCTGGCGGCATCCAGCAAGTGACTAAGGCCGTCCAACAGCTAGATCAGGTCATCCAGCAGAACGCCGGCGCTACAGAGGAGATGGCCTCGGCCAGTGAGGAACTGTCCGGCCAGGCGGAGCAGCTTCGTGATGTCGTCTCTTTCTTCAAATTGGGCAATCAATCGGGGCCGAGATCTTCCCGGGACCGGGCCCAACAGAGCCACCGGATCGGCGCCGGCGACCACCCCAAAGTCTTACTTTCGACAACAGCCGGGCCAAAGGCCGCCGCTCAGTCGCCCGCAACCGAATCACAAACGGCAAAAGCTAAGAAAAAGGGAATAGATCTACGCCTGCAAGACCCGGATGATAGAGAATTTGAACCATATTAGTGAGTTGCGGGTAGAGGATTCGTGTCATTCAAGCGAACAGCGTTTTACTTATCGAGGTGACGCGGGAAGAGACACGCTATCTGGCCACCAACGGCCTGCCCATAGATCAGAACAATTACATCTTGGGCTACAACGACCACTTCGACGGCAAAAAGGTTAAGGCCGGATTGGAGGCTGCAGGTATTCATGTCTACTCCATATATTTTGGCCGGCACAATGAAGACGGGGGGTCGATCCGGTGCAGCACTCATCCCTTGGTCAGGAGACTCAGCCGATAAACGCTAACTCTTCTCCAAGCTTGACCATCTTAAGTTGAATTCAGGTTATCCATAGTATTAATGCGATGCTTGCACAAGGCTTCGGCAATGGAACAATATTTACTGCTAACTGTATTCGGAGTTTTAATCGGCGTTTTTGGAACCTTAATCGGGGCGGGCGGCGGATTCATCCTTACCCCAATCTTATTATTGCTTTATCCGAAAGACAGCCCCGATACGATAACCTCCATTTCTTTAGCCGTGACCTGCGCCAATGCCATATCCGGATCAATCGCATACGGACGCATGAAACGGATTAATTATAGATATGGGCTTTTTTTTTCGGCCGCATGTATCCCAGGTGCCGTTCTGGGTGCGATAAGTACATATTATGTTCCCAGACGGACCTTTGATCTGGTATTCGCCATTATCTTACTGGTCGTATCCCTGGTTATCTTTGTAAAGGTTCCAAACGAGTCGGGCGCATCAGATGATTGTCTCATTCATTTGTCATCAAGAAAACTCTTTATCGGTATATTACTCAGCCTGGGGGTTGGGTTTGTTTCCAGCTTCTTGGGGATTGGCGGCGGTATAATTCATGTTCCGGTCCTATCCAATATCCTTCTATTTCCTGTTCACATTGCCACGGCCACTTCCCACTTCATTCTGGCCATAGCTACTTTTGTCGGTACCGTCGTCCACATCATCTCCGGCACCTTTCACCATGGCGTCAGAAGAGCCGTGGCCCTGGCTATAGGAGTCCTTATCGGGGCCCAGATTGGGGCCATGCTCTCTTCAAAGGTCAGAAGCAAGGTGATCATCCGTTCGTTGGCCGTGGCGCTGTATCTGGTGGGCATTCGGTTAACCCTCTTGTATTTTTCAGGACAATAACCGGACCTGATTCACCGCCGGGACTGTCGGGGCCATGCCGTTAATCCGAACACCACACGCAAGGGAGAGTTTATGAACTGGCCGCACAGCCTGATCAATCTGATGTTGATCCTGGTCGTCGTTTTGTTTTTTTGTCCCCTGGCCGGGGCCGAGTCGGCGGCCATTACGTCCACCAGCCGGGAGCAGCGTAACCTGGCCTTGACCATCTACAATACCGACCTGGCTCTGGTCAAGGATACCCGGGCCGTGAATCTGCCGCAAGGCGCTTTTGAGATGCGGTTCATGGACGTGGCCGGCAAAATTGACCCGACCTCAGTGGCCCTGAAAACGGTCAAGCCGGATGGCGGCCTTAGCATCCTGGAGCAGAACTATGAGTTTGATCTGATCACTCCGGCCAAGCTGCTGGACAAGAACGTGGGCAAAGAATTAGAGCTGGTGACCTACTTTGAAGGCAAGGAAGTTAAGCGGGAAAAAGCGGAGTTGCTTTCCACCAATAGCGGGAATGTGTTCAAAATCGAAGGACGGATCCACCTGGGTCATCCCGGAACCGTGATCCTGCCGGCGATGCCTGCCGACCTGAATGCCCGGCCCACCCTGGTCTGGCTCTTAAAAAGCCGCGACGCAGCCGGCCGGGATATCGAAGCATCTTACCTGACCTCCGGGATCAACTGGAAATGTGACTATGTCGCCCTGGTCAATCAAAAAGATACGGAAGTTGACGTGACCGGATGGGTGACCATCAACAACGACTCGGGCGCCACATACGGCAACGCCGACATCAAGCTGATTGCCGGAGATGTCCATCGGGTGGTCCAGCCGCCCCGGCAAGCGGAAGGCAAAAGGCTCTATGCCGCCATGGCCGACCAGGCCGCCGCACCTCAATTTGAAGAAAAATCATTCTTCGAGTATCATATGTACACCCTAACCCGGCCGGCCACCATTAAAGATAAGCAAATTAAGCAGATGACTCTACTATCCGCGGAACGGGCGTCAGTCAAGAAAGGTTATACCCTTAAGACCACCCCCCAGTTCTTCTGGCATCCCAACCCGGCTAAGATGACCCAAAAAGCCGAGGTCACCCTGGAGCTGATTAACAGCCAGAAGAATCACATGGGGATCCCCTTGCCGGCCGGAAAGGTCCGGGTTTACAAATACGACTCCGACAAGAGCCTCCAGTTTATCGGGGAAGACCGGATCGATCATACGCCCAAAGACGAAAAGGTCAGGCTGCTGTTAGGCAAGGCGTTCGACATCGTGGGCGAACGAACCCAGACCGGTTTTCAAAAAATAGCCGAGCATGTTTTTGAGCAAACGTTTGAAATAGAGATCAGAAATCACAAAGATGAGGAGATCACGGTGACTGTCGTGGAACCCATGGCCGGCGACTGGAAAATCACTTCCCAAACTTCTCCGTGGGTCAAAAAAGATGCCTTTACAGCGGAATTCCAATTGACCGTGCCAAAAGATGGGACAGGGCAACTTACCTATACCGTCAGGACATCCCAATGATCCAGGCCAAATCAGATAGCCGTTCCACCTCATGCCTCCATCATCCTCCCCAAGGGAGGCCGGCATGAAAGCCAAGAAGTCAACCGCGTCGGGCGGAGAGCAAAAGAGAGGATTCGACGGCTTATCCGACGACTGCAATAGTATTTCGGAATCCAAAATGCGCTCAGAAAACCCGCTTATCATTAATGAAGCCCAACTTATCCTGGCCGAAAAACGCACTCATTTGGCGGCTCTCCGGACCGGCCTGGCCGTTTTGGCCCTGCCCATGGTCGTCATTAGTTACCTGGTCACGGTGTCGGGACATATTCACCACAACCTGGTCATGGAGTACCTGGTGATCCTGATGGTTCTTTGTGCCGGGCTGGTCGTGGTCGGGATCTACTTGCTCGTCAAATCTTTGGTTAAGCTCCACCGGGCCGAACGGGCTATGATCCGGTTGAAGGCGCAGCATTCCATCTTATCCCAGGTCATGGATTAACCACAGACAGGTGCATCGCCTCTACCCGTCTCCTCCGGCGGCGTCCTTCCCGGACACAAGGTTGGCAGAAACGGTTGAGAAAGTCCGGCCCCCAAGACAAAAATGGCCCACAGATCATGAACTATCCGTGGGCCAAAAAAGTTATTTATTGGGTTGACCAAATGACAGACTGAGGGCAATTAGTTAAACAGTTGGGTTATTGGTTTAACAGGGCCGATTGTCCATTAGTCAAGGTCATGTTTCTGGTTAATAGGTCGACGAGATCCATTATCGGATAATCCCAAGACGCCCTGGCTCGCTTCGGTGCCGTATGCCGGCATAAAACTATTGAAGTGATGGACGGGTTGCCAGTTGACAGGGCCGATTGTCCATTAGTTAGTCAGGGTCAGGTTTCTGGTTAACAGATGACGGGATCCATTATCAAGGGTTCCCAGGACGTCATGGTTTGCTTCGGTGCCGTCTGCCGGCATCGAATAATTAGGGTGATGTCCGGTGTGCAAGTTGCCAGGGCCGATTGTCCATTAGTCAGGGTCAAGTTTCCGGTTACAGGATGATGGGATCCATTATCAGGGGTTCCCGGGACGTCGTGGTTCGCTTCGATGCTGTTTTACCGGCCGTCATTAGATGAGGCCAGGGACCAGCGGTTGTTGTTTGGGTTAACCAGTTGACAATAATGTTAACACGTTTTCGGCCCAATGTCAAGGCCATTGCTTGTTGATTGAGTTAACCCGTTGACAGGGATGATTGTCCTTTAATCAAGGTCAGGTTTCCGGTTAACAGGACAACGAGATACATTATCACAGACTGAGGGCAATTGGTTAAGCGTCGAGTTATTAGTTGACAGGGCCGATTGTCCATTGGTCAAGGTCAGGTTTCCGGTTATGAGATGACGAGGTTCATTATCAAAGCTCCCAGGACGCCGTTATAGTCTTCGGTGCCGATCTCACTGATTTCATTAATTTAGGAGATGTCCGATGGAAAAGATGCACGGACGCCCGAGAAAATTGTTGGCCGATCCGATACGACGGCGGTGGTTCCTTCCTTCCGCCCTTTAATTTGGTTAATGGGATGACGGGGTCCATGACCAGAAGTTCATAGTCGTCGTGTTGTGCTTCAATTCTGTTTTCGCGGCCGCCATTCGGCAAGGCCGGCAGTCACGGGGTTGTTGAGTAAGTTAACCCGTTGACAGGGGCGATTGTCCATTAATCAAGGTCAGGTTTCCGGTTAACAGTACGACGAGATACATTATCACAGACT
>JADFXY010000460.1:0-3404 GCA_015233355.1 Deltaproteobacteria bacterium
CCTCGAGAAGGCCCTGAACAAACACGTTCCGTTCAACCTCAAGCCGGCCAGGGCCCAGTGCTCCAGGGAACGTGTCGTCGAGGTGGCCGAGCTTTGCCGGAAAAAACTGGGTCTAAAACCCGGTGAGCCCATCTACGACATCTGCGGCCTGCTTGAACACGCGGGCGTGAAAGTCCTCTCAGTGCCGATGATGTCCGATGGGTTCTTTGGTTTGTCGGTCGGGGAAGAGGATGGCGGCCCGGCTGTGGTCGTAAACGTATGGGAGCGGATTTCGGTGGAGAGGCGCATTTTCAGCGCTGCTCATGAACTTGGTCATCTCATGCTGCATCCCGACGCCTACGATGTCACCAAGATCGAGGAAAATAAGGAGGAGGAAAAAGAGGCCGACCGTTTCGCCGGACACTTTCTGATGCCGAACGAAGGGTTCCGCAAAGAATGGAATGAAGCTTCGGGATTGCACTGGGTGGACAGGGTGTTCAAGGTCAAGCGTATTTTTCGGGTCAGTTACAAGGCCGTCTTGAATCGTCTTCGGGAGCAGGTGGGCGCAGACGAATCCATCTGGGTGAAATTTAACCTGGCCTACCAGCAACGCTTCAACCGGAAGCTGACCTTTAAGGAAGAACCGCTGGGCCTCGATTCCGCCGAACCGTTCGGGATGCAGCGCTTTGATTTCTTTGAAGACCGTTTCAGCCGTCTGACCAGGGATGCTGTCGAAAAGGACAAAATATCGCTCAGCCGAGGAGCGGAGATCCTCCGCATCGGCATCGAGGAGATGCAAGACCTTCTGCAGAACTGGGCGGCAGTCCTGTGACCCATCGTCCCACAGCGCTCAAGTTGATGATCATGGACGCATGCGTCTTGATCGACTTTATCAAGGCGGATCGGACTGTTCTGGAACTCGTGGCGAAGCATGTGGGACCGCTTCATGTGGTTAGCCCGGTGGTCGATGAGGTCAACGAGATCGACGATGAAAACGAGCTTGTCGAACTTGGGCTGGTTATTGTCGAGCCCGAATTTGAAGACGCGTTTGCGGCAGCCGGCCAATCCGGACCGACATCGTTCCAGGATAAGTTATGCCTCCTTTCGGCCAAACGGCATGGTTTCACATGTGTGACCAACGACAAGAACCTGCGGAAGCTTTGCAAACAGGAAGGAGTGCCCATTCTGTGGGGACTTGAGCTTCTCGCTGAATTGCACAAGGCTGGAGGAATTCCCGGCAAAGAGGCCGAGATGATCGTTCAGGAAATACGGAAGTCGAACCCGAAGCACATCACGGCCAAAATCGTTTCGCACTTTAGTGACATCATTCGGCGGCAAGAGAGTCTGGGGTCCCGGCCTTAATGCTTCAGGAAAAAAATCCCCCAATTCGGATGGGGGATTCAAAATATCTATGAGATCAAGCTATGGCTCACACCCCAAATACATGGCCGTCCGAGGTACTGACTGCAATACGCTATAAACTCTTCCTTCTGGATGTCATACTCCTCCCTGGATTAATAGTGACAATAGACTATAGTAATACCGGGCATGCCTCCACAGCTACTCTTCGTCTTGCGCGGCCACTGTCCAAATACGTTTAAGCGGCAGTTCCGCTCTCAGATCCTCGTCGAGACGGTCGTAGTGCACGAAGAACTGCTCGAGCAACTCCTTCTGCGTCCACAGGCGGACGTGGAAGAAGCTGGCAGCGAGTTCTTTCTGGACGGTGCTCTTAAAGCCGCCCCACGCCACAAACAAACCCTCCTGAGCGTTGAACTTGTGGACCGCGCCGATGAGCTTGTCCACGGTGGGGCGGTCGATTGGAGTGCTCTCTGACTTAACTTCAACGCAGAGTCGCGGCGCTCCGAAGCCGAGAGGACCTGCACCTGCTAGGATGTCTGCGCCGCCATCTGCGCCTTCCGGGCTGAGGTAGGTGGTGTAGCCTTGAGCCTGCAAAATCGCCTCGACGAGTCGTGTCAGTTTGTGCCCCTTGAAGCGAGCCGAAATCAGCCGAACAATCTGGTCGCGAGCGAGTTCCTCAAGATCTGTGTCCTCAGTCGCTTCGTCTGCGACCGGTGACGTAGCTATGACCGCTGTGACGGTTTCGGGCTTCCAGCCATTGGAACGCATGGCCGCAAGACGGGTCTCAGCGTTGTTGCGCTGGATTCGGCAGATGGTCATAAATGCACCGAAGCTGGCGAGCAGATCTTTGCCGAAATTGGCGCGCGGGATCGCCTCCCCAATCCATTCCACCGGCAGCCAATGGAAAAACGGGTCAGGGCCGTTGGGTACGAAGCAGTAGCCTCCAACAACCTCACCGACCTGGATTGCCCGCTGACGTTTGAGTGGCAACACCACTAAGTCGCCTTTCTTGATTTCGTGAGCGAACGGCCAGATCTGACTCGACCAGTTCCTGATGGTTTTGGGCTTCGCGTCCGGGTAATATTCGGTCATCGTAGCCACCAAGCGGGGTCGATCCGCGAGCTTGGAGAGGTCGACGTCCAGCATTTCCCAAGTCACATAGACCCGCTTCTCCGAGATGAACTTCTCTTCGTACTCGCCGTACGATCCGGCACGAATTAGCCATACGGCCATCTTAATCCCCCTTTTCCGGCCACCAGCGCCAGTCTTCGAATCGCTCCTCATCCCAGTGACCCCGGACTTGCCAACAGACCTTCCGGTTCGAACGCCTCCCAACCGGACTCATCCACATCACGCTTCATTATCCCGAGATTATCGCCGGAGACAAGGTAAACCACCTCGCCGGCGGAATCTTGTTTTCAAGAATATTGCCAGTGTTTTTATGATTGTAGGTATTTATTCTTATCTTTATCGGGTGTTAAAGAAAAGTAGATAACAATTACCACCAATAAATGCACAGTAAGTATAGTATTTTTTGTTTTCTAAGGCAAGCAAATTCCGCCTTGCCGACGGCCTTCGCCCCAAAATATACGCTTGGTCTGCGATGACCAATTTCAATCAGGTAGAAATACACCCCGTTCCGGCTCTCGTCGAAAATGTATAATAACGGAGAGAAATGTTAATGGCAGGAAAGATAAAGAAAGGAATGATAAGGCAAGGACTGATGAAGAGAATGACCAGATAATCTGAAGGGCAGGTTATCGACTCACTTTGAATTTTGTCCCGGACCTGGAGCGGAGTGTCCAGCCTGCAATCGGGGACGTGATGGGTACGTGATGGGCCCGGAATAATCACGCAACCAGTCCGCAACCAATCCGGGAACGCAAAAAGGGCCAGCCCGATCTGAGCTAACCCTTTTATTTAAGAATATATCTTAACTTGATTTTAAATGGTGCCGAAGGCGAGACTCGAACTCGCACAGGCATACACCCACTAGACCCTGAACCTAGCGCTTCTACCACTTCCGCCCCTTCGGCAAACGAAAAGATTGTTGTTGATCTTTTCGT
>JADFXY010000461.1:0-3403 GCA_015233355.1 Deltaproteobacteria bacterium
CTAATCTGATCAGTGTGCTCGTGGCCCGGACCGCCGCCCTGGGGAGCACCGTGCGCCATAAAGGCATTGCGGGCTGTAACAAACGTCTTACCGCCTATACCTCTGCCGGGGCCCATAGCTGCATCACCCAGGCGATGGACCTGGCAGGTCTGGGCACCGATATCCTGCGCATTATTCCAATGAACGAACAATACCGGATTGATACTGAAGCATTGGAGCAAGCCGTCCGGGCCGATCGAAGGGCCGGTCTTACCCCGTTTTTCATTGCCGGAACAGCCGGCACGGTCGATGTCGGAGCCATAGACGACTTATCCGTCCTGGCCGATATCGCCCATAAAGAGGGGGTTTGGTTTCATGTGGACGGCGCCTACGGGGCTCTGGCCATGTTGGCCCCGGAAATCGCTCCTCGGTTGGCCGGAATAGAGCGAGCGTATCGTTAGGTGTCCCTTGCATTCTTGTTTCCATTTTAAGGTGTCCAGGATGATACGGAGGACGCGAAATAAGATTCATCACTTTTGAAGGCGTTACCCCATACTGAGTAATAACATATCAAAAATAATTAATCAACTCAACCCAACTTTGATCATTCCATGGTCCTTTCTCGCCATCCCGGCCCAGGCTTTGAGACTGAATCATGTTCCAAACTCGACTCCATTGACCATCCAAAATCATCATTCCGCCAAGATAACTTTCGTCCTGATTTGACTGGCCATAAAAACTGGTTTATAATTCAACCTTGACGGGAACGGAGGTATACTTCCGGGACTGGTTGCTCGTTGCTTGGTGTTGGTTGCTCGTTGTCTTTAACGACTAACCCGTAACAAGGAACCAACACCGGATGCTCTCGAAAACGTGAATTACAGCCTTATCAACTATAAGCAGGGCGCAGTCAACAAACCTGCGGCCCTCGATTCGTGTTTTTGGTCAAAGGGGAGGCTAATTTTGCAGAGACAAAAGGTCGGACTAAAGGAAGTGATGTGCGAGAGGGCGGTGCCGTCAAGCGCGGGCTTCACATTGATTGAACTCCTGGTGGTTATAGTTATTTTGGGCATTCTAGCCGGTTTGATTGTGCCCAACATTATGGATAAACCGGAAGAAGCCCGAAAAGCCAAGGCCAGGATGCAGCTCGAAGCCATTGAGAATTCTTTAAAGATGTTTAAACTTGACACCGGTTTCTATCCGACTACGGAACAAGGGTTGAAGGCATTGGTGGAGAAACCTTCCACCGGCAAGATTCCTTTGAAATGGCGTGAAGGCGGCTACCTGGAAAAGGGCGAATTGCCGAAAGATCCGTGGGGTAACGACTTTGCCTATCTTTGCCCTGGTGTCCACAACAAGGATTTCGACCTGTGGTCTTACGGCCAGAACGGGGCTGAGGCCGGAGAAGGCTCGGAAGATAATGTGGTCAACTGGAAAAAATGATGGTTTCACCCTGGTGGAATTGGCGGTGGTGGTGTTCATCATCGGTCTCATGACTGTTTTTGTGCTGCCCAATTTCTTTTCCCTCATGACCGGTCGCGACGTTAAAGGGACAGCCCGGAATTTGACCGGCCAGATTCGGCTGTTGCGTAGTCGTGCCGTCATGGAAAAGCGGCCTTTGCGGTTATACTTCGATTTGAAGAACCGCCGATACTGGGTGGCGGAACCATCTGACGACATGGTTTTTGATGAAAGTGAGAGCGCCATTCCCAAGACCACTGATTTGCCGGTGGGGATTCGCTTTAAGGATATCGTCACCCCCAGAACCGGTAAGATATTAGACGGGAAAACCTTTGTCTGGTTCTGGCCGTCCGGTCTGACGGAGTATGCCTGGATTCATTTATCAGACGATGACAACCATGATTTTACCCTGGTGGTTCGGCCGTTAACCGGAAACACTTCGTTCCTGGAGGAGTATGCGGATATTGCCACGCGATAGCCGGCCCGCGGCCGCCGGAAAACAAGGGCGGTGTAACCGGCAGCCGGCTGATGCCCAGGGGTTCACCCTGCTGGAGGTGATGATCTCCCTGGCCGTTCTGTCAATTGCCCTGGTTACGGTGCTCCACACCCTGGCCCGGGACGTGGATCTGACCATCGAATCCAATGACATGACCACGGCCTCTTTGCTGGGGCAGGTCAGGCTGGCTCAAGTCCAGGCCGCCGGGTTCCCCCCTCTGGGTCAGGACAAGGGCGACTTTGGGGATGGTTATCCAGGCTATTCCTGGCAAACAACAGTGACCAGCGGCGGTAGCCTGCCGGGCGTACGAAAGGTGACGGTGACCGTATCCTGGCGGCAAAATGAACAGCCGGGGGGAATGACTATTGAACTATACCTGACCCAAAGGCAGGGTGGATCATTCCAATTGCCCGGCGACCTACCCGGCGGCCTCAAAATCCCCGGAGTTGGAGATACGCTACGGTGATGAACTACCCTATTGCCCCATCAAACCACGGCGGCGGAAATGGCTTTGACTGCAACACCAGGGGGTTCACCCTGATCGAGGTGATGCTGGCCGTGGCGATTCTGGCGATCATCACCACCGTGATCTATAGCAGCCTTATCCAGGGGCTGAAGACAGTGGAAGAATGCCGGGAGACCCAAGAAACATATCAAATCGCCCGGGTCATATTTGACCGGATGATTCGCGACTTGTCGTCGGCTTATGTCTCACCCAACGTCAAAAAACCACCCACCTCGCCTTCCGGACGCAAGGCGTTTTACGGTCTGATCGGCCGCCGGTTCGAGGATAGTCAAGGACCAAAGGACACCTTGTGTTTTACCTCGATGGCCCACCTGGACACGGGAGGTAGTTTTGACCACCAGGTCCTGACCCGGATCGGATATTATCTCGACCAAGATCCGTTGCAAGACGGCTTCATCCTTTACCGCCGAGACAATCCGGCCTTAGACGATGACCTGGACAAGGGCGGGGTGGCCCTGGAACTGGGTGAACGAGTGGCGGGGTTGCGGTTCAGGTACGTGGATCCGGTCCAAGGCATTATCGATCTTTGGGACAGCACCTCGCCGGAACGGAACAACGTCTTACCGCAACAGGTGATCATCACCCTGACGCTGGTGGACCGGGCCAAGGAGAAAAAAACCTTTGAGACTCGGGTATTTATCCCCATGACCGCCGCCCCTGTCGGATAATCGCCTCTGATGGTAACCAGGCTACGTGACTTGACGTTATTCTACTTGGAACGATCATACATGATGCTTCTTAATACTATTGTTGCGGGTCGTTCGTTTCTGGTTACTTGTTTAAAACAGCCAGCCACCGGCGACCAGCCACGAGTAACCGGCAACCGTAATGGGTTGAACCAGCGGGGCATGGCGTTGATTCTGGCTTTGCTGGTGGTAGCCATTCTGACTACGGCTATTCTGGACTTCACCATCGGCACTCGAGTCCACCTGACTCTGGCC
>JADFXY010000462.1:0-3397 GCA_015233355.1 Deltaproteobacteria bacterium
AGCTGTGCGGAGTCAATTAGTCAATGCCGGGTTGATCGCTTGTGCCCTATTCGGTCTTCCCACCCTGTTCGCATCTTTTTATCGGGCCAGGGATATCGGCTGGCAACCCCTCATGTTGGTCCACTTCGGCACCTACCTGGTCATTCTTGGAACCGTATTTCTTCGGCAGCGCATAAGCTTTCAGAACAGGGCATTTGTCTTCCTGGCCATACTTTTCCTGGCGGGAACGGCCAGCGTCCTCACCTGGGGTCTTATCGGCATGGGGGTGATCGTTTTAATTACGTGGAGTGTTCTGACGGCCATTCTTTATGGTTTGCGGGCCGGCCTGGCCGCAGTGTTCGTCAGTATGGTCGTTACGTCGGTGACAGGCGTGGGAATAGCCTTGGGCCTGTTTTCTTTCCGGTTTAATATCAATGTTTACGCCGTGGCTCCATCTTCCTGGATTATGGTGACCGTTGGGTTTGGACTCCTGGGCTCGATTATGGTCGCCAGTTTGGGACGGTTCCATGAATCATTGATCGAGTCAATTGATACCTTAAATAAAAGCATGGATGAGTTACACCAGGCAAATGAAAGACTGGTTAATGAAATTAAAACTCGGGAAGGGGTGGAGAAGTCTCTTGTAGAAAGTAAGCAACGGTACCGTTCACTTTTTGATTATCATCCAGATGGAGTATGTTCATTTGATCTAACGGGCAAGTTTATCTCTGTAAATGCCGGTATGGAAAAACTCACCGGGTATCGCTCAGAAGAACTGGGTCAAATGAGTTTTTTTGATATTCTGACCGTAATGGAAACGAAAAGAGTAAAAGTACATTTTCAGAAAGTAGTAAATGGTAACCCACAGAAATTCCAAGCTAACGGTATCAGGAAAGACCAGACTCGATTCGATGCTAATGTCACAATTATTCCTATTGTGGTTGGCCTCGAAATTGTAGGTGTTTACGGCCTTTGTAAGGATATCACGGATAGCCGGCGGGCTGAAGAAGCGTTGAAGGTCAGCGAAGCCAAATTGACCAGGGCCTCATATATGGCCCACGTGGGTCATTGGGATTGGGACCTTGCGACCGGAGAAATCCATTGGTCTGACGAAGTATACCGAATTTTTGGCTATGAGCCCGACTCGATCACTCCCACCTACGACGTGTTCATCCAAACCATCCATCCTGAAGATCTAGAAAGGGTCAAAGCGGCGGTGGACCCCAGGTACAGAAACAAAGCACCATGTGATATCGAATTTCGTTTTTTCCGGCAGGACGGAACCATCGGGTATGGCCATGCCCTATGGGAAATTGTAAAGGACGAGGCTGGGCAACCCATTCGGGTAACCGGATCCATGCAAGATATATCCAATCTGCGACGGGCCGAAGATGCCAGGAAAAAAATGGAATTTCAGCTTGTTCAAGCCCAAAAGATGGAAGCCATCGGCACCCTGGCAGGTGGTATTGCTCACGATTTTAATAACATATTATCAACTATCATCGGTTACACCGAGATGGCCCAAGACGATTTGATTACGGATTCCCAGGCCCAAGATCTTGACCAGGTACTTAAAGCTGCCTATCGGGCGCGGGATTTGGTGAAACAGATTCTCATTTTCAGCCGTATGCGAAACCAACAAGACACCCTGGTGCCGGTTGAGATCGCTCCGGTCATTAAAGAAGCAATCAAATTCCTCAGGGCATCCCTCCCCAGCACCATTGATATTCATCGAGAATTTGCCGTCGAAGATGAACTTGTCTTGGCCGACCCAACGCAGATTCATCAGATACTGGTCAATCTTTGTACCAATTCCGCCCACGCGATGAGGGAGAAAGGCGGGATATTGCAAATCGGGTTGAGAACCGTTGATTTTTACTCGGAAACGATGGCCGGGTACCCGGAACTGAAACCAGGATCATATATCCAGTTGACAGTCGCCGATACCGGGCACGGGATGGATACGGCTACTATGGAACGTATTTTCGACCCCTATTTCACGACCAAGCCCGTGGGGGAAGGAAGTGGTTTTGGGTTAGCTGTGGTCCACGGAATCGTTAAACGCTTCAATGGAACCATCGCTGTCTATAGTGAACCTGGACGGGGGGCTACTTTCAATATCTATTTGCCCCGAGTTATTGAAGGGTTGGAAACAACCGACGGCCTGCCTGAACCTGTGTCCGGCGGCACCGAACGGATTCTTTTCGTCGATGATGAAGAACCGTTAAATGACATGAGTAAAAGGATGTTGGAACAACTGGGGTATCAGGTGGTCACTAAACTCAGCAGCGTTGAGGCGCTGGCTGTTTTTCAGGCTCAACCGGATCAATTTGACCTGGTCATGACCGACTACACCATGCCCCAGATGACGGGAGTGGATCTGGCCAGAGAGATATTAATGATCCGGCCGGATATGCCGGTCATTCTTTGTACTGGATTTAGTGAGATGATATCGGAAGAAAAGGCTAAGGCGTTAGGGATTCTTGAGTTTGTGATGAAGCCTTTAAATAGAAACGACACAGCTCAAGTTATTAGAAGAGCTTTAGATAGGGCATAAAAACAGATAGGGCGGCAAAAGACAATTCTGTTCAAATCTGTTGGGGCGTTGTGACAGGCAGGGGTGCCCGGTTCATGTTAGCAACTTGTTCACGCCGGAGTCTTTCAGCGGGCCGAAACTAACTTAATCCGGGGTTGAATCTTCCGGCTTGTCATTTCGTTTTTTTATTTTGTCGGCAAACTCGGGATAATACGTGTCCAGACATTCAGGACAAATACTGTGACTGAATTGGGCCGCGGAATAACGGGCGATATATGCCTCCACTTGTTGCCAATATCCCGCATCATCGCGTATCCTTTTACAATGGGAACAAATGGGGATCAACCCGGTGAGTTGTTTGACCTGGGCCAGAGCATCCTTAAGCTGGGCAATTAATTCATTTTGCATATCTTTGGACTTTTTCAGTTCCAGGTGCGTCCGGACTCGAGCCAAGAGTTCCAACGTACTAAAAGGCTTAGTCAAGTAATCCACGGCTCCCAGCTCGAAGCCTTTAACGATATCTTCAGATTCGCTTTTGGCCGTTAGGAAAATTATCGGAATATCCTTAGTGCGATCATCACCTTTCAAAATTCTACAAACTTCAAATCCATCCACCTCAGGCATGACCACATCGAGTAGAATCAGGTCGGGAGTCACACTCTCGGTCAAGGATAGGGCCTGTCGGCCATTTGTGGCTACGGCGATTTGATAGTTCTCCTGGCTTAAGGTATTCCCCAATACCTGGAGATTCATGGGAACATCGTCTACAATTAGGATTAAGGGCTTTTTTTCCTGACGGCCGTTCATTGGTGCCTCCCCAAGGCCTGGGACCCAAAATAGAGATCAAATGGCAGGTTGAGCCGACCTGCCTGAATCTCGGCA
>JADFXY010000463.1:0-3395 GCA_015233355.1 Deltaproteobacteria bacterium
TTCGGTTTGCCAACGCCATCTTCGAACCTATTTGGAACCGGCGCTACATTGACCGGGTGAGCATCATAGCCGCCGAAACAGTCGGGGTCGAACACCGGGCCGGATATTATGAACAGGCCGGCGTGTTACGCGATATGTTTCAGAATCATATCCTCCAGCTTTTGTCCATGTCGGCCATGGAACCACCTTCCTGCTTTGACCAGGACCGGGTCAGAGATGAAAAGGTCAAGGTCTTCCGTTCGCTCCGGCCCTTTCCTCTGGACAATTTGGATGACTGCCTGGTGCTAGGCCAGTATGGCCGGGGAGACATTGCGGGACAACCCGTGTCCGGCTATGTGGAAGAACCGGGGGTGGATCCGGTTTCCCAGATTCCCACCTTTGCCGCCATGAAGGTCTATTTAGACAATTGGCGGTGGGAGGGTGTGCCTTTCCACCTCATATCCGGCAAACGCATGCCCACGCGAGTGACCAAAATCGTCATCAGATTCAAACACGTGCCGCATTCTATGTTCCGCCACGTCCTGTCTGAAGATATTCTCCCCAACCAGTTGATTTTGGGCATCCAGCCGGAAGAAACCATTCATCTCACCTTTCAAACCAAGACTCCCGGCGCCCGGCTGTGCCTCCGGTCCGTCCGGATGGAGTTTGACTATTCCCGCAATTATACCGGACCGGTCCTGGATGCTTACGAGAAAGCCCTGTTGGACGTGATGCAGGGAGACCCCTTGCTTTTTTGGCGCCAAGACGGCGTGGAAACCGCCTGGGCTTTCATGGATCCGATCATCGATGCTTGTGAGAAATGCAGTAACCGAGCCGGCCGATTGAAGCCTTATCCGGCTGGGACTTGGGGGCCGCCGGAGGCGATCAGAATGCTCCAGGATTCCTCCTGGGGGACGGAAGTTTAGGCCCCCGGCTCAGATGAGCAGGCCCGGCCCTTGAGATGGAAGAAGAACCGCAGCCCGCGGCGCACTTTCTCCGAGAAAAGCTTGGGGGCCAGGAGATCGGCGGCCACCCGTTTGTTGATCTCGGCCAGGGTCGGGTAGGGATGCACTGCCCCGGCCAGTGTAGACAGCTTGACCTTGCCGTTTAGCGCGGCCACCCATTCACTAAGCAACTCACCGGCATGCCGGCCGAGGATCTGAACGCCGATAGGTTTCTCACGGCCATCCACCAGCAGCTTAATCTTTCCATTCTGTTGACCCTCGGCCAGGCTGCGGTCATTGGCTTTAAATTCTTCTGTCCAGACTTTGAAGTTAAGGCCGGCCTCCTCGGCCAGCTTCTCGTTCAGACCGATTGAAGCCAGTTCCGGAGAAGTATAGGTGCACCAGGGAAGATAAGCATAATCCACTTTGCGCGGAAAGCGGAACACGGCGTTGGCCAGGACCACTCCGGCTTCATACCCGGCCGCATGGGTGAACTGGAAGGCGCCCGTGACGTCGCCCGCGCCGTAAATGTGAGGCTGGGTTGTCCGAAGCCGCTTATCCAGGGTCAGACCTTTGGCCGAATATTCCACCCCGGCCGCCTCCAACCCCAGACCGGTCAGGTTGGCGGTCCGGCCCAGCGCCACGAGCAGGACTTCCGCCGTCAACTTAATCTCTTGCCCCTGGGCATCTACGATGGTTAACTCTCGCCGGTCCCCCAGGTCCCGCGCCCCCTTGACTTTAGCCTCAAGGAGGAATGACACGCCTTCATCCCGTAACACCACCATGACTTCGTCGGCCATATCCTTATCCTCGTTGGTGAGAATCCGGCCGCTGCGTTGGACTACGGTGACTTTGGTCCCCAGCCTGGAAAAAGCCTGAGACATCTCAACGGCAATGGGCCCGGCCCCCAGAACCAGCATGGACTCCGGAAGCTTCTCCAGGGAGAAAATGTCCTTGTTGGTAAGATATGGCGTTTCGGCCAAACCGGGAACCGGCGGCGCGGCCGGTGAGGACCCGGTGGCGATGAGCCAGGATCCGGCTGAGATGCGGCGTCCGGATAAGTCGACGGTGTGCGGGTCCACGAACTCGGCCTGACCGAACTCGACTTCGACTCCCAGCCCGCAAAATCGTTCCACGGAGTCATGTTTTTGGATCGCTCCGATCACCCCCCGGATGCGGGCGGCGATGTCCCGGAAGTCCACCGGGGGCGCCTCAAACTGGGGCAGGCCGTAATGGGGTGCCGTCTTGAGGTCATGATAGACCTGGGCCGACTTGATCAGCGTTTTACTGGGCACGCAGCCGTAATGGAGGCAATCCCCACCCAGCTCGGACTCTTTTTCAATAAGGATCGTTTTGGCCCCCAATTGGGCGGCCCCCGAGGCCATGGTCAGACCGGCCGCTCCCGCACCTAAAATTCCTATATCGTAGTCGAAGACTGCCATTGTTTCCTTTCCTTTCCGCTCCGGGGACAGGTCGATGTCGTTATCTTAACCTGAGTTTGGCGAGTTTGTTTAATTAAGTACCAGAAATGTATCCGCAGATTTCGCAGATAAACGCAGATGGAAAAGAGTCACGGATTTATTTTGGCCCTAATCTGCGGATTGAATCATGGCCCTTGATGATAATCGCGTAGCATACTCGTCGAACTCAGGTTATCTTAAGGTCATTTGAGAAGAAAAAAGGCACCTTGAGAACACGGATAAAAGACATCGGATTCGGATCAAATGAATCTTTAGGACGGCAGAGTTTAATTGTTTACTGATCAACCATAATGTTTTATTATTCACTATTATGAAACAAAATTCAATGAATCACTTTATCCGGCTAACTTGTCTGCTGATTTATAAATAGAGCCCATCGAGGTTTGATACCCACAGGCGTGATCAAAGCCGAATCTTGCCCCGCCAGGCTTGGAGAGGCCGAGGAAATGGAGAGAACACAACGATGTTAAATAAAGCATTCGGAAAGATCATCAGGCTCCTGCTGATCATGCCGGTCCTAATTGTCTTGCTCTGTTCAGATTGCTCGGCGGCCGACCCGGCTGAAAAACATATACTGATTATTCATCCTTATACCACGGATTTTCCTGGGCATGTGTTGTTCAATAGGGGTTAAAAAACAAATTTCAGGAGTATCCCCAGTATAAATTAAGTTATTCCTATGAATATCTTGATCTGGCCCGGTTTGCCAACGACGAAGGTTATCTTGAGGATACCGCCCGTTATTTTCAGGCGAAATACTCAAAACGGCAACCTGATATGATTGTGGCCTCAGACGCGCTGGTTCCTTTTCTTAAAAAATACGGCAAGAATATGTTTCCCGGTGTTCCGGTTATCCTGGCCTGGAATGAGGATCGGACGCCGCTTGACAAAACACCCCCGGAATTTATTGTCGCTCCCGGAACTATTGAAATTGAAAGGCATATCCAGATTATTTTGCAGACCAGGCCATCGGCCAAGAAAATTTACATCT
>JADFXY010000464.1:0-3393 GCA_015233355.1 Deltaproteobacteria bacterium
GTATTTCAGCCGGGGCGGCATCATAGACCAAGACTCTCTTGTCGAAGAAGATAACTTGTTGGATAAATGGAATCATGAAATGGAGTCCGGGTCCACGGACATCGCCCACCGGCTTGCCCAATTGAACCACAATGGCTTGTTGAGTTTGATCGACCGAGTAAACGGCCATGTTAAGCAGGACCAATACCGCAACAACTACTAGAATAGTCGGACCAGCTTTCATTCTCATTATTCCGCTCCTGCTTTTGCTGTCTTGGCGCTTTCACCGGGCAGACCGGTCAAAGGCAGAAAGGGCAAGACATTTCGTTGAATCTTATCGTCTAAGATGATTTTGGTGGAATTGGACATAACACCTTCTAAGGCATCAATGTACATCCTTTTCCGGGTGATATCTTTGGCGTTTTTATATTCGGTCAATTGTTGGAGGAACCGGTTGGCATCGCCGAGTGCGGCATTGACCTTGGTGGCTTTATAAGCTTCTGCTTCATATATGATTTTGGATGCCTGGCCTTTGGCCTTGGGCAAAATATCATTCTGATACCCCTGGGCTTCGTTAATCACTTTAATTTTATCTTCTTTGGCGCTGGCCACGTCTTTAAAGGCATTGACGACCTGTTGCGGGGGATGAACGTCCTGGAGTTGGACGGCCACAATTGTTGTTCCGGCTCCATACTGATCCATGATGGACTGTACCAGGTCTTTTGTTTCAATCTGGATGCGGTTTTTGTCGGTGGTGAGCACTTCGTCTATTTTGCTCCGGCCCATGATTTCCCGGATGGCCGACTGAGCCACGGCTTTAAGGACCTTGTCCGGCATTAACACATTGAACTCGTAATCAGCCGCATCTTTCACTTTGTATTGAACGATGAACTGAATATCTACAATATTTTCATCACCGGTAAGCATCAGCCCTTCCTCGGGAATTGGCTGATAACGGGCGTTGGGAGGCGGACTGATGGTTCTGAAGCCGATCTCTATCCGTTTGACCTGGGTCACTTTGGCTTTGGTGACATCTTCGATAGGCATGGGCAGGTGATAATGCGGTCCCGGAGTGGTGGTGTAAATAAATTTTCCAAATCGTTTGACGACGCCGCTTTCGTCCGGGGCGACGATGTAGATTCCGGACAGCCCCCATAAAACGATTACGACCAATACAATGATCGGGATACTTGGTTTCCGGCCGCTGTATTTTTTAACCTTATCAAAGATATCGTCAACTTCCGGCGAAGGGTTGCCGTCTCCGCCCGGTCCTCCGCCCATGACGCGGCGTCTTTTCTTCTGTAGTTTGTCCCAATCCCAAGGCATAGGAACTCCTGCTAATCACGATATTCGCGGTTTGGGTTAATGGATGTCGAGCGTTTCCGTCTTTGGGCCATAAGGCTTCCGCAGATTATCCTGGGTGACCAGACGCTCGTCATGTCGGTCTACCTGCCACGCCCGAAAGCGCGATTCTACAGCCAAGCAAACTAGATATATATAAGGCCGACGCCCGAGACAGTCAAGAAAAAACACCAACCGCCGGCCCCGGGCGCGAATTCGTCCTGGATCAGGCAATGGATTCAGCAAGTTGGTTTTTCGCCAAAATATAATAATCGCGGCGTGACCGTGAGGAGGTGATTAAGCCTAAATCGGGAAGGGCGGATTTTATTATTTGCCTGGTCACGACAGCAGGAATTTGGGCCCTGAGCAACCGTATGAAATCTTTTGAGCGTAACACCTTCAACAAATGGAAGAAGTTCAATCTTGATGCCACATGGCGGAACGTGGCCTATCCGAAATCTGCTTCTTTTTGCCCCATGTCTCCCCGTCCTACCGGGGAATTTCCCCACAGAAATGAGCTAATCTACCTATTTACAATTCCACGCTGGGCTGATAGCATGATGGTCAATCGCTTGGGCGACTGATCCAATGATCCAACATGACGTTAATGCCATCACCGATGCAGTTCAAACAAAACTATCTGGGGAGGGACAACGATGAAGCAAAGCAAAAGACACTGTATGTGGTTTATCATTTTCGTAATCGTGTTACTGGCCATCCCGTCATTGTCCGGGGCGCAAGATAGGTCCGGGCGAGGCCAAACAGATGATGTCACCTTCAATGTCATGGGGGCGGGTTGTAACGACGTTGATGGCAATTGTTATATATATGGGGTTAACTCCACCTGGCCGGATGGCCGCCGTTTTATCATACCTTCGGCTAAAGTGGATCAGTATCTGACCATGGCGACCGCGGCCATAACGTTTGGACGAGTTTTGGTCATTCGCGTGTCTGATCCCGCCAATCTTGGGACATTGACCAAGATGGAATATGGTCCTTGTCCCAGTCTCTTTGCCGGGGATGCAGGTCAGAACTAATCGACCCGACCCGGCAGTGGTTACACGCGTAGCGGTCAGCCTCTTTATAGGCTTCGACACGGCATAACTGGTTTCCCAGGCCGGCTATCAATTCCTAATAACTCCATGTCACCACCGGGACCAAAACAATGCTTGGTACAGCCCCGCTTGAATCTGTCAGGTGGGGTTTGTTTTATATTCAGCCGGACGATGTCCGAAAACACCGGCCTGGAGCGCTCCTGCCCGGCAGTTATTGCTCAAGGTATTCCAATGCCTTCTCTTCCGACCAGCGGTTGTGGACCAGTCCGGCTAAGGTCCGCGTCATGCGGGGCACGTCGGTATGGCCCCAGATGTTGCGCCCCATGGCCACGCCGGCCGCACCGGCCGCCAACGCCCCCCTGACCAGCTCGAAGACCTCCTTAACCGGGGCCTTTTCCCCGCCCAGGACAACCACCGGGACAGGGCAAAGTTCGATTAACTCGGCGAATTTCTCCGACGGGCCTTGATACTGGATCTTGACCAGATCGGCCCCCAGCTCCACCGCTCCCCGAGCCGCGATTTTCAGGGCTTCCAATTGGCCCCACTTCTCGACCATGGCTCCGCGGACCATCACCTCAATCAGCAAGGGTAACCCCCAGGCGGCGCAGGAGTCGGCCACCCGGGAAGCTTGCTCCATGAATTGGCCTTCCAGTTCGTGGCCAAACTTGATGGTCACGGCCACGCCATCGGCGCCTAGCCGCAGGGCTTCTTCCGGGGCCGAGATAATCCGCTCCTTGAACGCGGCCGGATCGGTGAGCAGGGTGAAACCTCCGGAGATGCGGTAAATAACGCCGCATTGCCGGCTAAATGCCGGGAGACCGTGACGGATCATCCCCCGCGTAAGCAATAAAGCATCGGCGCCACCCTTGACCAGTGCCGAAATCAACTGGGCCGGTTTGGCCAGGGGAGGCATATTCCCGGCAATCAGCGCGTGGTCTACGGCCACGATAACGGCTTTGCCGTCCTTTTTGAAGATCCTTTTCAGTCTTAGAGCGCGTCCTGTCTGCATCGGCAGTCC
>JADFXY010000465.1:0-3389 GCA_015233355.1 Deltaproteobacteria bacterium
GGATTTTGAGGCGGTGATTCAGCTTTTGGACGTAGGGGCCGGGTATCTTTCAAAATAAGGACTGATTCGCAGCCGAGTAAACGGTTTATAGTCATCGTTGCGAAATATGGCTTCAAAGGCATTTTGCATAGCCAGGGATTCGCTGATCTCTTTGCTGTCTTTTTTGGTCCCGACCAGGGTTTTGGCGATATAATTCCGGTCGGACAACTCGTTATTTTTCAAGAATAAACAGGTGGCCGCGTTGGCGTGGACATCGGAATGAAAATCCTGGGCTTTTTGCGAAGAGAGAATAACTCCGAGACCATATTTCCGCCCCTCCCGAAAAAGTTTGGACACCGCGTCGGACAGGCTCATTTTGTGGGCCTCGTCTATAACCACCGCGTACCTGACCGATGGATGATGGTTTCCGGTGACCAGGTAGTTGTAAAGCCGCAGCAAGACAAATTCGCCCACGGCCAGTTTGACTTCTTCGGTGGGCAACGGGGCCAGCCGAATCACCGTCGGCCGGGTGATAAATTCGGCGAAATCCTGGTCGTCTCGGGCATCACGAAACAGATTGAGGCTGAAGATGGGGGACAGCCTGTTCAACAGGGGCAGGTGACCGGGCAGCAGCCGAATCTGGGCCTCAATCTCATTAAAGCCGGGAGACACACCGGTTGGAGCCTGCCGGGTGTCCCTGGTCAAGCCGTGATTCCGGTAACAAGCCTCCATGGCCGTTCTCAGGTTGGCCTCCTGCTGATCGCCCAGGTCATAGACTTTTCGTAGGATTCCGGCCAGCTCAAAAATAGACGACATGACCAAAACGGTCCCGTCGGTTCGGTCGGGAGTCAGGACCAGAGGGTTGAGAGGTAATCCGTCCAGAGGATTAACCACCTGGATGCCGTGCCGGTCTATAAAATCTTGTCCGACATAATCATCGTTGAAGTCGAAAATCAAGGGGGTTACGCCCCGGTCGATAATTCCGGCGATGATGGCCTTTAACACCTGGGTCTTGCCCGATCCCGAAGTCCCCACGATGAGCATGTGGGCATTAGGCAACGACCGGTCCGGCCCAAGGATGTTCCAGTAAACATGTTCCCCTGGGGCATCCAGTCGGCGGCCCAATTCAATACCGGGATCGGTAAGCTCAGGGCCGGTCGGGAACAAGGTCTTAGCCGGGCCGAATAGCTTGTCCGCTTCTTCTGTCCGGCGGGAACCGAAAAGTTGCTCACATTTGAGATCAAGAGGACATTTTGGGCATAAGCCGGGTACATGGGTGGCCGGAATTCGGGCCTGGGTCAGGTCCTTAGCCGGAATCCACTGCCCGATGGCGTTGATCAAGTTGGAAGTGGCCTCAAAGGCGGCCTCCAACTCCTCACTGGTGATCCTTTTTATCTCGCCGATCTGGTCCAGATAGAAAACCGCGCCCCGGGCCGGAATCTGGGAGCTTTGCCGGATCAGCCAGGCATACAGGGCCAGTTGCTCCAAATCGCCGATCACTTCAAAGTCATTCTTGCACTTGAATTCCAAGATAACAAATTCATTATCTTGTCGATCGAATAACAAGGCGTCGTATTTGCCGGTAATCTCGAAAGTTGTTCCCGAAGCCGTGGTCATGGCCGCGGTCATCTTCTTTTCCGGGGATTGAAAAAGGGACTGGACCAGTTTCCGTCCGGACCGGAAGAATGGTTTTTGCCGGGCAATCATCTCGGCCAGAAATCCGGACAACAAGCCCAGTCCATTGGCCATGGCCTCTATCTGGTTGGCATTAATATTTTTCGGGAGGTTCGGCCCCTCCAAAGCCGGACTGAGATATTCACCGTCTAAGTGCTCCCACAGCGCCTCGGCCAAAGCAGGTGGGTCTTTGATATTCTTGACGATGATGGACACCAGTTCTTGTTCCGGGGGGCCGGCGAGCTGGTCGAACATTCTTGCCGCCACCTGGTCATGAAAGAATCGGCCGTGAAAAACGGCGCCGCCGGACCTGATCCGGTGTTCGTGATGGTGCACGTAATTATCCACCATCAGCCTGGGGCAGAGGCAAGCCTGGCGGACATGGGTCGGCCACAGGATCATCTTTTGGGCCTCAAGTAGTAGATGGGCGGTGAAATCGGAATCTGGGATATTCTTTCCGCATGTTTACCGATGCAGACCGCCAACTCGTCCTGGCTAAGAATAATTTTGTACTTATTCTCGAGAGCATAGGCGATGCTCTCCAGTTTGTATTTGAAGGGCGGGGTCTTCAGAATGGCCAGAATCTTTTCGATGGGGTCGGCAGGCGGAGCCGGACGGGGTGGAAGGGGAGCGCAAACGGCCGGACAAGTCAGGAAATGCCTTTCTAAGCCGGAGATGAAGTCGGACTGAAAAGCATCTCGGACAAAGATGTTGAACATGTCCCGGTCAATCTCTTGTCTTTCTCCTGACTGGCCGGTAAAGGAAAGGTCACCGGACCCGACGGCGTTAGCGGTATAGACCAGGGCTTGCAAGTCGGCCAAATGAGTGCCTTCCAGATAGGCCAGAACGCCACCGGCCTTGATGAACTCATCCCGCTCCGCGACGGTTTTGGGCATCCCACCTATTTTTGTCGGGATTTGGGTGCGGTAATCGCGCAGGAAAAACGAGCAAGTAGCGGTTCCGGCGGTGATCCTGTTCCTTAACCTTTTAAATGCCCCGATCAGGGATGTCCCATTAACGGTTGTCTCCATCAAGAAGTCGATGGTCTTGGGCGTAGAGCCGGGCCCGGAAGACTGGATCTTGATAGTCAAACCGATCTTGGCATCTTCCGTCAGTTTCGCCACCTGGTACGGAGTGGCGGGGCCGCGGTTGGCGAAGTAGAGGTGCAGGGCTTCGATAATCGTCTCTTTGCGGATTGGCTCCGAAAACTTGCTGTAAATTATTTTCTCCCGTTCCTCTTCAAAAAAGCTCTTCAGAACATCCGTGGGGCGTTCAACCGGCAGAGACATCGAGCCGGTCCCTTGTTTAATGGCGGCTTCGACCAGGTTTAACGACGCAGGGTAATTGAGCTTTTCGACAAGACTATTGACCGCTCTGATAACTTGCCTGGGGCTGGCCTCATCTTTGAGGAGAACTTCCTCTATCTCACGCTTACAAGATGAAAGAAGGCCATCAATTTCATTTTGAAACCCTCCGCCGGCCCAAATAAGGCGCTGGCGAACGATCTCCATCTTTTGTTCTAAATCGAGACTTTCTAAAGTGAACACCTTTGACAGCAACCGTTCTTTCGCTCCCTTATCCAAAGAGGTAGCCCATGTCTCAGTAGAAAATAGGCCTCCAGTGGTGAAGGCCACCGGTATGAGATTCTCGGTCTCGTTCACGATAAAGTTGATAAGGGCACCGAAGGACGCTATTTGATCATGCGTAGAGAGGTTGTCGAGTTGATCGAAACAAAT
>JADFXY010000466.1:0-3375 GCA_015233355.1 Deltaproteobacteria bacterium
ACAGGCCATACACCCGCAGGGCATCCGGCCGGGCGTCGATCCGTTTGCCGGCCACATAACTGCCCGCGGCCAGTCCGCCCATGAATGAAGACAGCACCGTAGCCATGGCGAAAGTGGTTGACCCAAAAATCAAACTGAGGGTTTTGGACCAGACCAACTCATAGACCAATCCGCTGCCGCCGGAAAGGAAGAAGAAAACAAAGATTAATGGATTGATTGCGGATCGGGCCGATGGGGGAGATGGATTTGGGTTCATTCTGGTTTCTGGTTGCGGGTGTCTGGTTGCTGGTTACAGGTTTCTGGTTGCTCGTTGCTGGTCAATGTGATTGACTTAAGGTACAGGGGCATCGGATCCTATTCTAATAAATGGTCAATTCCGATTAAGCCCTGAAAGGGCGCGATAGGTTAGCCCAGCAGCAATGCCCCAATGCTGTTGAATTAAGAATGCCGCGCCTACTGTAACTATGTACCCTTCGCTGACCCTGGGCTATATTGGGTAACCCTTACAGGGTATTAGGACGGTGGACCTACCTAATGTGCACTTAGCCCCACAATGGACCTTCAAGACGGATAACCAGGTTTCGAATTGCGGAAGTCATTGCCCCGTACACGAAACACGCAACCCGAAACACGCAACCCGAAACGACTAAAGAGGCATCTCCGAGGTAATCCAGCCGGACAGGACATCTACCTGACTGTCGGGAAGGCATTTACCTAAGAAAACCGACCGGAGTCCCTGCCGCTGGGTCGGGCTGAAGGTGATGGGGCCGGAAATTCCTTCAAATTTATTCAGGGTCTCCAGTTGAGTGATCAGATTCTCCCTGGTCACGTCCCGGCCGCATTTTTTGATCGCTTCCACTAACGGCTCGGCAAACAGAAATCCGGCATAAAAAAAGACTCCCCAGCGCTCGTTGGGAGCATATTTTTGCTGGGCCGCATGATACTTAACCATGAGAGGATTCTTCGAGGACGGCGGCAGACCGAAATTGGTGAAAATTACTCCCGTCCAGAGCCCCTTAGTGAGCTGATTCATCATCGGGGCGTCGCTCAAGGTGCTCGAAGACATGAACTGTGGCTTATAGGCCAGCTTGGCCGAGGCTCCGAGCATCATGGCCGCGTGCTTGGGCAAGACCCACAGAATAACCGTGTCCGCTCCGGATTCCTTCAGTTTAAGGCAGTGGGAAGACAGGTCGGTGTCCATAACATCTACCGGCACTTCAGCCAAGAGTTCCAGGTTGTATTTTTTCAGTTGGGCCTTGACCCCCTTCAGCCCTTCTTTGCCGTAATCATCATTCTGATAAAAAAAGGCCAGCTTGTTCTTTTTCATCGTCTCGACGGCATAATGGGTCAAGATGCCGGCTTCATCGACATATTTTGGGAAAAGGGCAAAGAGGTATTTAGACGGAGGCGAGGTCCAGTGGATCGATCCCGTGCTGGGTCCGATCCAGGGGATTTTATTCTCAGCCAAAAAATCTTTGACGGCCATACCGCAGGCCGTACCGACACCCCCGACAAAGGCGAAGACTCCGACCTGGTCGACCAGTTCTTTGACCGCAGCTTTGGTCCGGGGAGGTTGATATCCGTCGTCTCTGAGGAACAGCTTCAGGTGCCGTCCATTGATCCCGCCTTCATCATTGAGCATCTTGAAGTAGCAGTCAGTCCCTCGGGCCACCGCGCCCCACAATGCGGCCGGTCCGGTCTGGGGGCCCCATTGTCCGATTCTGATCTCTTTGTCGGTTACGCCCGTTTCTGCGGCGGCCGGACCCACCCAGGCCGACATGATCATCATGACCAGGATAAACATTCCGGTGGGCCATGTTTGGTGCAATTCTCTTCTCATAGCCATGACTCCTTTCGGTAAACTGGTTATAAATGTCTTTTCGGCCTGGTTGGCGGCCGGCCAATGGCTCAACAGGGGATGAAGGCGGCAAGTCGGATAGACTCGATGCCGTCGCCCCGACCCGGCTCCCGAAGTTACTTCCGGCCCGGTCCGGGAACTATCTTTTTATCCCAATCAGATTAATTAATCAAGGTATTTTATCTCGATAACGGGTGCAGCCGGGGTAGGTTTCTCGGGGCGAAAAGGATAACTTTGGGGGACATCATTGGAAGAAAATAGAAAGCGGGAGAGGATGCACACAGCATCTCCGCCCAAAGACCGGCGAAGAATGCCACGTGCATCATTGTTTAGCAGGCTTCAAAATTCTTGATAAACTGACTAACCTGAATGTCTAGGTAGATGCACTGAACGCCTTCAATACAAGATGCGGCGTCTTTTGCGTCTAAGTAAGTAGTCAGGCTATGATCCCCTTTCCACAATCCCACGACCCAGGCGTCTTTGTCTTTATCAAAACTTAAGGATAAGCTCAGACCATGTTTGCGGATTTCAGGGTGCAGTTCTCGCAGCTTTATTTCCAACTCTTTTACGCCGACACTCATTTTTGTCTCCTTTTAACCGCTGAATTCTGGTGGATAATTGGGAAAAAGAGTTTAACTCCCGTAATTTGTTAAATTATTAGTTCTATTTTGCCACATAAAACCCGACCTGTCAAGGCCAAAAAGAATGCCGGAACCGGATGATAAAATCGGCTATAGTTACTCATTCCAGAGCCTTTCAAAAAAAGCTTCACTTTCTTCTTTTGTTCGGCACAAAGCTCCGTTAGCCGTTCCTTCACGGTAATCTTTTGAGGCTTGTTCCACCTCTTGGATAAAATCCTCCCTGAAGGCTTCTTCCGGCGGCAGGTTATCCGTGTCTTCAACTAATTCGAGAGTCACGTTGAAAACCTGGTCAGGATAAAAACCCATTCTTTCAAGCAAATGGGCGGATAGTTCGTTACCTCTGACGTGATCCAACGTCTTCACCAACATTTTATGTCTCCTTCAAATTTCCAGATTCTTATCAAACGCTATTCCCGTCCGGAGGCAGCCGGGCAACCCAATGTACCCAGGGTGATGGAGGTGCTCCTCGACAACCAGGCGCCGGGCTTGTAAGCGGTCAAATCTCGGCCGGCCAACTTGTGACACCCATCGAGAAGTATACCACCTCTATGGTGAATATATTAACATTGTTTATCGTTAAGCGCAACATGGAAGTCACCTTTGAAGAGTTCGTGCCTATGTCGGTTTCGAAACCCAATGGCAATGGTTGGATAAGGACGTGTTCCGGCCTGAACGCCTACCCACCCTCCAAAAACAAAAACGACCGACCAGGAGCCTAATATGCAGCCCTGGCCGGTCGTGTAGTTTTCAATGGGACGATCTGGTTACGCCGCGGCCTTGAAGCCGAGGTCGAAGGCTTTGGCATTAATCTCGGCAAAGGCCTTCTTGGTATTGGCCGCGATGGCGGCCTTGATGTGGTCAACCGAAACGGGCAGA
>JADFXY010000467.1:0-3371 GCA_015233355.1 Deltaproteobacteria bacterium
CCAGTGATACTCCGATCTTAACTGCTGAAGCGTAAGGCATTATACACTTTGGCGACTGCTAAGAACAGAGTTTCTTTCATCAATGACCCCGGGGCGGCGTTCCGGGGACAATTACTCGTTACTCGTTGCCTGTTACTTGTTTCTTGTTGCTCATTTTTAATGAGAAATTTCTTGATAGATGTTGGTTTAGATAACTGATCATAACATCATGACGTCCTTGGGTCGGGCCTGGAAGTTTCTCCCAAGAATAACACCGGCGGTCGCCGGACTCCCCGACTGGTTAGTTGATGAAGACAATCATCAACCAGCAACGCAATGTCTTTGACTTAAGGTGCAGGGCCATCGGATCTGATTTTAATAAATGCTAATTCCGAATGAGCCCCAACGGGGCGCTCTAGGTTAGCCCAGCGGCAACGCCCTGGACTGGGGGGGCCCGAAAGTAGTCCTCAAAAGACGTATGATATAGTTAATTAGCACGATTGATTAAGAAAGGCAACAAGGCAAACGCATGAAACATTTTAAGCAAGATGATCCAGCCGGTTGAATCCAAAAGGTATATTGGGGCCTGGTCGTTTCAACAATATTTTATTCATTTACCTGGGAAGAACATTTTTTTTATTGACTTGAACAAGATATGATGCTAATAAAATTTTTTTAACTTAAGGCGGTGTAGCTCAGCTGGTTAGAGCATACGGCTCATATCCGTAGTGTCCGGGGTTCAAGTCCCTGCACCGCCACCATTACTGCAATATGCGGCTAACCCGGTAACTGGTTGGCCGTTTTTATTTCCAGCCCTCCGAGGCTCGGTTCACCTCTGGTCCCCGGTTCGTTTGGGCCGGCCTAGCTACCTTCAGTCTCCTATCAGGTGGTTGCGTTCCCGACCAACTCAAAAGACTCCATACCCCATGAGCCGTGCCGGGCCGCTAACTCCGACAGGCTCTTATGAGAAACGGTGAAAACGAGAAAGGGCTGCCAATGAAAAGAATCAAAATTGAGAAAAAGGAAGGTCAGGCTTCGTCAGGAGCAAGGATCGACGGGTTGAAGGATAAGATAAGGCTGTCTAAAAAAGACCCCTCGGCCCGGCCTCAATCATGCCCCGACGCGGCCCATGGAGTCGATGAACTGGTCGAACAGATAATCGGAATCATGGGGTCCGGGTGAAGCCTCCGGATGATATTGGACCGAAAACAGCCTCTTTTGCCGATGTTCCATGCCTTCTAAGGTGTTGTCGTTGAGGTTGACATGAGTCAGCTCCACGCCCGTCTTGGCCATGGAGTCGATGTCCACGCAAAAGCCGTGATTCTGCGAGGTGATCTCCACCTTGCCGGTGGCCAGATTCTTAACCGGCTGGTTTCCCCCACGGTGACCGAACTTTAGCTTATAAGTCTTCCCACCTAAAGCCAGCCCCAACATCTGGTGTCCCAGGCAGATCCCGAAGATGGGCTTTTTCCCGATCAACCGGCGCAGGTTCTCGAAAACATACGGCACCCCCGCAGGGTCCCCCGGGCCGTTAGACAGAAAAATTCCGTCGGGATTCAAGGCCAGGATGTCGTCAGCCGATGTCGCGGCAGGCAAAACCAAGACCTGGCAGGCCCGCTTCTCCAGGCTGCGCAATATATTGTATTTAATCCCCGTATCAATGGCGGCCACTCTGAAGCCCGGTTGTTGCCGGTCAAAGCCGGCCTGATGAAACTCTTGGGGGCGTCCTCCCGACCAGCGGTAAGGCGCCGGGCAAGTAACCGTCCTGACCAGGTCTTGATCGACCAGGCCGACCCACTCCCGGGCCCGTTTGACCAATGATGCGGAATCAAGATCAAAGGTGGAGATAATTCCCTTCATCGCCCCCCGGATTCTGAGGCGCCGGGTCAAGGCTCGGGTATCAATTCCTTCAATCCCGATCGTGTTGGATTCCAGTAAGAAATCCTTTAGGGATTTACCTGAACGCCAGTTGCTGGGATATTGCTGATATTCCCGGACAACAAACGCCTCCACTTTAGCGCCGTCGGACTCTAAGTCTTCATCATTGATCCCGTACGTCCCGATGAGCGGATAGGTCATGGTAACGATTTGTCCCTTGTAAGACGGATCGGTAAGAACTTCCTGATATCCCGTGAGGTTAGTGTTGAATACCACCTCGCCGACAGCTTCTCCGGCGCAGGTAAACGAGGTACCTTCAAAGACCGTTCCATCCTCCAAGGCCAGTAGGGCCTTCATCGAGACACTCCTTTGCAGTTTACTGGGTTCATCATTAAACACTCAGGGTTACATCTACATGGCTCGCGCCATGCCGAACTTGATAAGTTATCATAATAGCGGTAATCGCGTCAAGAGTTATGTCTGGCCTGAAGGATGGACACTCTCACCGTGAGCGTCAAAACCGCCTCAGCCTTAACCTGGTTACAAAAAAATCTTGTACACGGTGTCGCTCCCGTTTATCGCGAAAAGATGTATTGCCCTTCGCCCAAGTGGTTTGGGGATCGTGGAGTTTCCTGGCGAAGGGAGCCGAAGTTAATGCCAAAAATTATCTAGATCTAACCACGTTGGTAGTTTCCTCTCATAATAGATATCAAATAATGTATAAACATATATTACAATCACCTTTATTATGACAAAGATGACTACTCTTTGTCCTTTTTTGCTGTGAGAATCTACACCGGCAAACCCAAGGTGTCCTATGACAAGCACAACCTTACGCCTTTTCCCTGGCTAAATGCCATCCTTTCCAGTAGGGGAATTTGTTTGACTCACCAAGGGCCTGGTGGAAAGTGCCTTGCCGAAATCCTGAAAGGAGATCAATTCGGTAGTTTTATAATTATTCCGATATAGTATATTCATGGGCTCTGGTCGGAGGTTAAAGATCATATAGGAAAAATTGATGGTTGACCCTGTTATTTTCTTGACTATTGTCGCATGATTTTATATCGATACCCATATCTATTATTTCCGATCTTTAATGCTACGTCTTTTTCTCCAAAGGTCCGGCCATGAATAATCGTTCCCCTTGTTATATCATCCCTTCAAGCATAAAAATACCGTTAAACCAAATGGGGCTTTCAATTGTCGGACTAATAAAACATAAAACAACATAATGAAAATATAGATAATTTAAATGGTTATAATAATGATAAGCAATATTATTGCGATTCAACAGGACTCAACAATACCCCTCCCTAATCGTTCTAATGAAGGGCAAGTTTTGGGGGTACGAATAGCTGATCAAAGAATAAATACCTTTAAATAGCGAAAGGAAAGTCACATGCCAGTAGGAATGCCAGAGTTTGTTGACAATCCGGAAAACCGTTGCCCCGTCGTCTTAGTGCTAGACACATCCGGATCTATGGACGGGGCGCCGATCGAAGCGTTGAATCAAG
>JADFXY010000468.1:0-3361 GCA_015233355.1 Deltaproteobacteria bacterium
ACTGGCCACCTTTGATTTTGAGCCGGAAACCAGGCCGTTTAACCCCCACGTGACCTTAGGCCGTGTAAAGGATAACCTGAATCTGGACCTCCTGGTCAAGCGGGTCCGGGCCCTGGCCGATTTCTCCACTCCATCCTTCCTGGTAGACAAAATGTATGTCTTTCAAAGCGACCTCAAGCCCACCGGCGCCGTCTATACCAAACTATCCGCGATCAAGTTGAACTAGACGATTCTGAGCTGGATTCGTCACCGACCAACAGACCAATTGTCCTTTTAAGGTTTACAAATTTATTAACAAATGATATATTGTAAACCAACGGAGGTGATGATCATGGGAATCGGTAGTCGAATAAAAGCCGCCAGAATAATGGCGGGACTTAATTTGCGCCACCTGGCCGACGAGGTAGGCGTTAGCGCCCAGGCCATCTCAAAGTATGAACGTGAACTAGACGTACCTGGTTCCGGGAAGCTTATTAAGTTGGCTAAAAGCCTGAATGTGACTATTGAATATTTTCTTCGCCCCACCGAAGTTCATCTCTCGGCACCTTATTATCGCCGAAGCTCTTCTCTATCAAAAACCAAAGAGAAATCCATTCTGGCCCGGGTCCAGGATTGCATCGAAAGATACATGGAGGTAGAACAACTTTTCGGGAGTATAAAATCTTTTATTATACCTCAAAGCTTAAACACTCATATTAATTCATTGGATGAAGTGGAACGGGTCGCGGAGGATTTGCGTGGGGAGTGGCAGTTAGGGCTGGACCCCATAGAAAACCTGGTGGCCATATTGGAAGATCACGGTGTCAGGGTAGTTGTGCTGGAGGGGGATGATCATTTTGATGCTCTTACCCAATGGGCAAATGGCTATCTTCCAGTAATCGCAGTAAAAAGTAATATACCTGGGGACCGGCAACGGCTAAATCTGGGACACGAATTGGGTCATATTATCTTGAATGTAGGCCGGGAATGCGATATAGAGAAGGCAGCCTACCGTTTCTCCGGCGCTTTTCTGGTGCCGAGAGATGCGGCTCTCTTTGAGTTGGGCAAGAAAAGGCGCAAGATAGATTTGTTGGAGGTGCATATCCTGAAGCATAAATATGGCCTGAGTAAGCAAGGGTGGGTATATAGGGCTAAAGATTTAGAAATTATTACCGAATCCCAAGCCGCTAATCTCTTCAAGCTGTTCAGGCAAAAAGATTGGCGCAAACGCGAACCGGGAGATCAGCTTCCACCGGAAGAACCTAAAAGGATGGATCGGTTGCTAATGCGGGCTCTGGCCGAGCGCATTATATCTGAATCTCGGGCCTCGGAATTACTTGGTATGCAGTTGCCTCAATATCTTAAAAAAGAGGCCCAGAAGCATGGTGGATTCCCTTCCGGTATGTGTAATTGATGCCGGTATTATAATTGATATGGACCACGGAGGCATGGTGCTGGAAATCTTTCAACTTCCGATGACCTTTGTGGCTCCTGATGTGGTTATTGAAGAGTTAATTATGCCCGACGGCGCCGAGCTTGTCAGAAATGGGATGATATCTGCCGAATTTTCAGGAAAGGAAGTGCTTGAAGTCGCCCGGCTTAGAAGTGAATACCGAAAACCATCGACGAATGATTTATTCGTGCTGTTTTTGGCCAAGAAGATGAATGCTTTGCTTTTAACTGGCGACGCTAATCTGAAAAAGGCAGCCTTGGAAGAAGGCGTGACCACACATGGCATTATCTGGCTTTTTGAAAAGCTCGTTAATCACGCAATAGTTCCCCGCGCCACTGCGGCCTCGGCCTTAGAGAAAATCCTTGATCATCCGAAGAGTCGGCTTCCCCTTGAGCTATGTAACAAATTTATCTATAAATGGAGAAAAGCGGATTGAATTAGATGGATCACGGCCTATCCGGTCGCCGTCATTTCTTTCGGCTCAGTTGTTCCAATACTTCCTTGGCTTCGGGAAAATCTGGGTTAAGATTCAGGGCCTTCTGAAAGCTCTCGGTCGCACTTTGTTTATTACCCATCTCCAGGTAGATCCGACCGATATTGTAGTAAATGACTTCATCTTCCGGAGTGAGACTCAGGGCCTTTTGGTAACTGGCCAGGGCATCGTCATACCTCTTGGACTTGCGGTAAGAAATGCCCAGACAGTTGTACACATGGGCGTCTTTGGGCGCTAAGGCGGCTGATTTTTCAAATACTACGGCCGCGTCGACATACATTTTGTTGTTCAGGTAGATATCTCCAATCCGTTTGGACACCTGGGCTGTATTTTGATCGGAGATTCGTTGGACGAAAGAAAATATCTGCTTCGCCTTGTCCTGATCCCCCTGGACTAAGACCATCTCGCCCAGCTTGATCTGCCGGTCCACATTGCGTGGGCTGATCTCCGCGGCTGCTTCCAGATGGACCAATCCCTTTTCCGGAGTCCCCATTTGTTCATAGAGCTTAACCAGGCGGTCCAGGGCACGGACATACCTGGGGCTTATGTCCAGGGCTTTGAGGAACACTTTTTCCGCTTTATGATATTCGCCTTTGGCGGCAAAGATTAACCCGGCTGTATAGTAGGTCCGGGGGCTTCCGGGATCAAGCTTGGCTGCTGCTTGGGCCTGATCCATGGCCTTGTCGTATTCTCCGGACTCCAGATAGGTCATGGCCAGAGTTAGGCTGATGTCTGTTTGGGTGGGGAGCTTCTTTCGGCTTATGACTTGATTTACCTTTTCCATCAGAGTCCTTGGCCCAAAAGGCTTAATCACGTAACTATCTACGCTGGTCTCCGCTGCTTCGGTCATGGTCGCCGCATCCACCTCACCCGTGACCATAAGAAAAGGGAGACTCTTCAATTGGTCGTCATCTCGAATCAACCTGAGCAGGTCTAGGCCGTTCAACCGAGGCATATTCCAGTCACAAATGATTAAGTCGAATGGATCTTGCCGGAGCATGGCCAGGGCCTTCTCGCCGTCTTCAGCCTCTTTGATATCGCGGCACCCCCCCTCATACCGGAGGATATTCCTGATCGTCCGTCTTATGCTGGATTGGTCATCGACGACCAATATCTTTAACCCCTTCAATGAGTCGCGAGAGAACACGAAGCCCCCAAATGAATTATTATAGAGTCCCCCGTCCCGGACGACAGAGGCAATAAAGTATGGAGGGGTTTTAATACCTTCATCCTTGCATCTGGTGCTTCGTGTCGTAGTGGCGAGATGGCCGCGTCTTGGGATTTAAAAATTAACCGACAAGGCCATGTAGGTGACGTCAAAATTGTAGTCGTTGGTATCTCCAGGGTCGTTGGGATGGAACTCCCCCTGATCCAGGTTGAGCAGCCAAAACGGCCGGGTGCGGGCGTTGGACTCCGAGTTGAGGATAGGTTGAAAT
>JADFXY010000469.1:0-3358 GCA_015233355.1 Deltaproteobacteria bacterium
TATCTATAACCAAGGGACCAGCGCCACCTTTAGCTTTGTCGGCACGACTAATGGCCTTGTCTCTCGGACGACCAGTGACGGGCAGAAGACGACCTGGAACGTGACCAAGCTTAGTACGGCGAAGTAAAACTCGCGCCAGGGCAACGTCCATTAAGGACGTGATATAATACCATGAAGACCAGGTTTATGAGACCACCGGGGTTCAAACCCCATCTGCAAGTGAGTGTTATCCCGGAATGAAACTGCTGCCAGAAGCCCTGGCCCCAACCTCACTTGCCATAGAACTAAGTGGAAATATCTGGTACTATGACCGCATTTCACGCTCCAAGGCGACTCTGGGGTGAAACTACGGCTGCGGGAAGAGTCACATAACACTCAGATGGAGGTGGACCATGACTAGAGACGAACAGATTAAAGTTTATCAGAAAATCATCGCCAAGGCCTGGGCGGATGAGGACTTCAAACAGAGGCTTTTGTCAAATCCATCGGGAACACTTAAAGAAGAAGGGGTTGAGGTCCCCTCTGGAGTCGAGGTATGCGTGGTGGAAAACACGCCCACACGACAATACCTGGTCTTACCGCCTAAACCTGATCAGGATGCCGACCTGGAACACATGGAGGAAAGAATTGCGGCAGAGCCCTTCTTTTGACCCCACGAGTGGTTATTAACCTTGGACATATTCATATCTGGGCCTAACCCTCCCATGGTGGTTGAAGCTCTGGGCGTTTATTTGAACATGGAGGTGCTGACGGCTGTCCCTGGCCTGAGACTGGCGGGGGCGGCCCTATCCCCCCCGAGGGGGAAATTCAACTGACGCCCCGCTTCTCAGAGTCCTTGAGCCCAATACCGAAGACAATGATGGTCCAGTCTTACCTTTTATTTTTTACAGAAGATATCTCGATCAAACATCCAGCCTCGGATCAGGTCATCATCAAAACAACCGATCGCTGGCTTGGGGAATTCCTTTTTCGCACGGTTAGGGTCAAGGCAGGGATTTGGACCTCTTTGCCCAGGCTGCCGGTCTGGATTACTACGTCGAAACCTCTGTGGTCGAATTCCTGCCCGGAAGTAAGCGGCTGTAACGGAGTTTGCCCGCCCTGCCCCAGGAATGCCGGGAGTGTGAACATGTTCAACGCTGCGCCGGGGGGGTGCCGAAAGCCCGTTGGCCCGGTGAAGCACAATAACCGGTATGTCGACTATCTGGACGGTTTTGTAGAGGAATAATTGAAAGACAATCACATCGCCATTCTTCTGCCGCCTGACGGACGCTGGTTGCCTTTTCTCAGGGACGGTCTGGCCTGGTCAGCGGCAGGTGTACCGCCTGTGGTGGTAGTCATGCTTAGCCTGCCTCCCCAACCGGCGTCTTTCAGCCAGATCAGTCCATTGCTCATGTCGGTGACCGTGCCGTTATTATTATCACACCACCGGCCTTGAGGGCTAAGGGTGCCCTTGCAAGTGAGGCATGACGGGTGGGAGGTTGGCAGCTCTTGGGCATGAGCTGGGATGGCGGAGCAAATCATCAGACCCAGGGTGATAAGAACCAGCCTTGACCAACCAGGTTGCTTCGTTCGTTTATCCATGATACGTCCTCCATGAGAGGCATCACTAATCCAGGGCCGCGGCCATCATGATTTGTCCACAGACTATAAAGATGCCAATAACCTGAATACGAAATCACTTACTGGGCGTTGCGCACCGGCCACCAGTAGGTGTAGCCGATTTTAGAGCAATAACCTATGTAACCACCATACACGCCGACGATCCACGCTACGGAGGGGTCGAAGGAGTCGGTAGTACTCGTCCAGTAATAGTCGTGCTGGACGCCGGTAAAAAGGTACTGGCTGCTATACCGGATGGCTTCAGTTCCGTTCATAAGGGCTTTTAGCTCGTCGAGTGTTGGCAAACGCCATTGACCTGCCTGTGAACCGTCGGTCAGCGAGGCTGGGTTACCATCTTTAACTTGAGCAGCTTGAGCAACGGCGCCATACCAGGTAGTATACGAACCCCAGGCCGCGTCTTTCAGCCAGATCAATCCGGTGGTCGTGTCGGTTACCGTGCCGTTCTTATTATCGCACCATCGTCCGGCCGCGGTGCAATCGCAGCGAGATAAAGGCCGCAAGTGCGGCAGTTCACCGGCAGCGGTCGTGCGAGCTACCGGACCGCTCTTCATATCGCTCAATCCCCCGGCAACAGTGCCGGCATTTTCACAAGGAAATGGCGGTCGCGAAGTCGGCAGCTCATCGGCATATGTCGTGAAGCCGGAATAAGCCAATAAACATATTGCCATAAGACCGGCCATGAAACAGCGGAACAATCCTCTTTCATCTTTAACCATAGGTATACTCTCAAATTTATTTGGTTGTTTATAGCAAAACATGATTTCCCGTAGTACTATTTCAATCAAGTATTATCGGTTACCCTGGCTGAAGCTAAAGAACAAATCCCCGGCATTGTTCGATGGCTCATCACCCGCCGGACAAGTTTGGACTTGAATGGAATGCGGCGCGTCATAAATGGCGCCGGTCGCATCCACCGCCCAAGAGGTTCCCGCTCCGGCCCGATCAATGACATAGAAACGAGAACCCCAGTTGTTCCGGTAAACGATGGTAAAATGGATTTTGCTGGTTGAGGATTCAATGAATCCGTTCATGGTTCCGGGAAAGGCGTCTTGTGATGCCGTAGTATTAGCCACTGTGCCCCGAATAGTGGCGTAGGCCGCGCCGGATGGTTGTTCCACGGTGTAATTATATTTGGTGTTGGGGTAATTGGTGTCGTAGACACAACCCGTCCAGGTGGTTCCGGCATGGCACAGGGGCAAACTCAGGCAAAGGGTTATCAAACACCAGCCCAATACAAGGATACTTCTCTTCATAATTTCTCCTTTGCAATAAAGATGTTGTAAGACCGATTAGAAATTGTTATAAACCACATTTAGCAATAAGTATGCCAAACACCAGCGTTGGCGAATCAAAGAAAAACCCAAAGTAGCCCCAATATTCGAAAGCCCAGTTGGCGTCAACTGCCAACGTCTTGGGGTCTGTCAAGTTTTTTTGTGTAAATAGCCTGAGTCAATTCCCTTGCCCGAGGTTAAAGGCCATTCCTCCGCCGTCGGCCTACCATTCTTATAGCCGAATTTAATCAGGCTGTTTACCCAGAAGATTTGTTAGATCAATGGATTATGACGGCATCATATCCTCAACTAACTGTTTCAACAGGCCATACTCTGTCTGGATCTTTTCCAATACTTCCTTGGCCATTGTTATATTACCGTCTTTTCCCGACTGCTCCAGTTCAATAGCTAATTCTAGCATAATCATAGCTTCAGCGTTCGCCGCCGAGCCTTTGAATCTATGTCCC
>JADFXY010000046.1:0-16987 GCA_015233355.1 Deltaproteobacteria bacterium
CCTGGAAGTGATCTTTTCAAAGAGACCCTTAACCTTGCCGCAATGAAAACTTACGCCGAAGAACATCCCGGGACGCTTAAAAAGGTCCTAAAAGCAGTTACCCGGTCAATAAGATACATAAAACAAAACAAGAAAGAATCACAGGCTATAATGACCGGGTGGACAGGCATTGAGGGGACCCAACTGGCATCGATCTGGGAAAATTTTGTGTACGCCCTGTCCCTGGACCATTCATTGCTGACCGTTTTGGAAGACGAAGCCCGGTGGGTTATGGATAATGGATTTACGGATAAGAAAAAAATACCAAATTATCTTAACTTCATTTACCTTGACGCGATGAAGGCGGTCGGGCCCAAAGCCGTCAGCATTATGCAATAGGGGCAACCCATGAAGATCAAAACGAAACTACAATTTATTATCATCATTAACGTTCTTATCCTCGCCGTTATTATCTCCCTGAGCCTGGTTTTGCAAAAAAGAGCCGACAAATTATCTGCGCAAGAGGATGTTATCACGGATCTGAATCTGGCTGTTTTTAGACGGGTTAAATTACGGGAAGAGTATTTTCTATACAGATCGGACCGCGCCAAAGAGCAGTCCCTCCACATCCACCAAGAGATCTGCGGTCTTCTTGAAAAGGCGTCAGGGACATTCCCCGATCCGGAAGGACGGGCTTCCTTAGCCAATATGACCGTTGCCCATAACAAAATCGGCATTCTATTCAGCCGGTTGGTCAAGCTTGACGAGAATGCAGTTGTTCATGATGGGACAACCCAGGCACTACGGGCCAGGATCATCAGCCAGATGCTGGTTAATGCCCATTCCATGTATCAGGATGGATTAGATTTACTTAAGGATGCAGATCAAAAGATATCCTATCAGAACAATCTGACGAATCGGTTTACCATGATCTTCGTTGGATTGCTGTCATCATTTATAATCTCCTTTGTGGTTATTATTATACGTAGTATTACGTATCCTCTGACAAGGCTTCATAAAGGTACAGGCATTGTCGCCGAGGGTAATCTGGATTACAGAACCAATATCAAAACCTATGACGAGTTTGGGCAACTGTCTGCCGCCTTTGATGTCATGACGGAAAACCTGCAAAAGATCACCGTCTCACGAGACGCCCTCAACAAAGAGCTTGAACTACGTAAGCAGGCAGACGAGGCACTGCTGGAAAGAGAAGAGTTACAAAGTATCTTGTTCAGTCATTCACCAGACGCATATATGATCATCATGGATGGCCTCTTTGCCGATTGCAACCGGGCGGCCGAGGCCATGTTGCGCGGTGACCGGACACGGATTATTGGGCTGCCTCCGTCAGTGTTCGCCCCGGAATTTCAACCTGATGGAAGGAAGTCATCGGAGGCGGCAGAAGAAAGGATGAACGATGCCTTGCGAACCGGCAATACCACCTTTGAATGGGTCCTTCGCCGGTTGGACGGGTCGGATTTTTTTGTCGAGGTCTCCATGGCGTCGATGATGCTGGCGGAGAAACCTGTATTGTTTGTCACCTACCGAGATATCACCCAGCGCAAACTGGCGGATGAGGCGATTAAGAGTCAAAATAAGAGACTCCAAAACGTCATCGTGGATATGAAAACAGGGACGTGGGAATGGAATATCCAGACGGGAGAAACCATTTTCAACGATCAGTGGGCGGCAATGCTCGGATATACTTTAGAAGAGCTACGGCCTGTCAGTATTGAAACTTGGCGGCAACTTTCTTATCCTGACGACCTGGAAGAATCCGATGTGCTTTTGCAAAAGCATCTTCAAGGCGAGACGGAATACTTTTCTTTTGACTCAAGATTAAAGCATAAAGACGGGTATTGGGTTTGGGTGCTTGACCGCGGCAAAGTCGTGGATTGGAATAATAACGGCAAGCCATTAATAATGTTCGGCACCAGCGTTGATATCACCCAACGCAAGCTGGCGGAAGAGGCGCTGCGGAATAGCGACGAGCGTTACCAGGCACTTATGAGAACATCCATGGACGGTTTCTGTGCATTGGACATAGAGGGACGCATCGTAGAAGTGAACGACGCCTATTGCGCCATGAACGGCTACGCCAAGGAGGATTTGCTCTCAACACATTTTTCCGAAATGGACATGGGCTCGCCTGAGCAACTCCAGGCATATATTCAAAATATTATGACCCAAGGGTTTGATCGGTTCGAGCGCAGACACCGCTGCTACGATGGATCTGTCATCAACGTGGAAGTCAGTGCAATTTTCGTTCCCTCTCAAGACATGATTATGGGCTTCGTAAACGACATTACCGACCGGAAACGGGTGGAAGAGGAATTGACACTCGCCAAAAGCGAGGCGGATGCAGCCAACAAAGCCAAAAGTATTTTCCTGGCTAATATGAGCCACGAAATCCGGACCCCTTTGAATGGTATCATCGGCATGATTGAACTAGCCCTGGGGACCGAGCTTTCTTTTGAGCAAAAAGAGTACCTGGAGATGGTCAAGATTTCTGCCGATTCACTTGCCTCGCTCGTCAACGACCTTCTTGACTTCTCTAAAATCGAAGCCGGACGATTAGATATCGATAATATTAATTTTAACTTGCGGGACAGCCTGGGCACCATAATGAAAACGTTAGCCGTAAAAGCCCATGAAAAGGGTATAGGGCTGGCCTACCAAATTAAACCCGATGTTCCGGATAGATTACTGGGCGACTCAGCCAGAATAGGCCAAGTTATACTTAATCTTATCGGAAATGCAATAAAATTCACTGATGCCGGAGAGGTGGTTATAGAGGTTGAGTCGTTTTCTCAGGCAGATGATCAGGTCGTGCTCCATTTCAGCGTCAGAGATACCGGGATCGGTATTCCAGAAGATAAAATAGAGAGGATATTTGATCCGTTTACTCAAGCAGACGGCTCTATCACCCGCAAATACGGCGGGACCGGGCTAGGGCTAACCATTTGTTCCAAGCTGGTTTCCATGATGGGCGGCAGGCTTTGGGTGGAGTCGGAAGTAGAAAAGGGTAGTACGTTTCATTTTGATATCCGATTAGGTATTTCCAAAAAAGGAGAGATGGAAAATACTGACCAACCACCCACAGCAATAGACAACTATTTAGTAGAAAGCCGGACTAAGCTGAATATTCTCTTAGCGGAAGACAATCTGATCAATCAAAGATTAGCCCAAACCATGCTGGAGAGGAGAGGCCATAATGTTGTCATCGTCAATAATGGCAATGAAGCCCTGGTCATGTTGGAAACACGGACTTTTGATCTGGTGCTGATGGATGTTCAAATGCCGGTGATGGATGGAATCACGGCCACTGAAAAGATCAGAGAAAAAGAAAGCCTGACCGGAGGGCATATCCCCATAATCGCCATGACCGCATTGGCGATGAAAGGAGACCAAGAACGCTGCCTTGAAGCCGGCATGGATGGTTACCTTACCAAACCGATTAATCCTGACGACGTCATAACGTACATCGAATCATTAGCTCAGGAGCCTAAAGAAGTTGAGCAGGCCGAAGAGCATCTTGGACCAAACATGACTTTCGATAATAAAGCCTTTATGGAACGTTGCTTTAACGACCTGGAGTTGGCAACCGAACTGATAACTAGTTTCTGTGATAACCAGGCAAAATACCTTAATGATATTCACGAAGCAATTCAATCTAATGATCAGGAAAAGCTTTATCGTTCGGCCCACTCCTTTAAAGGGACATCAAGTATGTTTTCGGCTGAAAGAACTGTTCAGATAGCCCGTGAGCTGGAGCTTATGGGCAAGAATGCGCAGATGGATAAATCAAATGATGTTTTTGACCAATTAGTTAAAGAGGTGGAACTTGTTGTCTGCGAATTGAAAAATTTTATCTCATAGAGGAGTTTCGTGATGAACGCAGATAGGAGAGTCCCACAGACTTATTTTCGGATGAATCTGCACAACTTGGCGTAATCTACTGATTAAATAACGGCCTTTGACACTAAGTACTCAGGTCACCCGTCGAACTCAGGTTATACTTGATTTTTACCAGGGGTATATGGTTATATCAAATTAACCCGGCCGGAAGATAGACCATACGTGAGCACAAACTAAACGACGATATCGCGGCCAAAACATATTTAGTGGCTAACTATCCCTTATTTTCATACAAAAAATATATATTGGAGTTAACGCATTAAACCCGAGGGACGAGGACAATGACTCCAGAGCGCCCACCCAAACGACGATGAGCCAAGAATTCAGGAGCGGGACAATGCCTGACAGACCGGGAAAAGGGAAACTGTGGCAGGAATCGTTAATTATGGCCTTAGCCTTGTCCACACTCTACGTCTGCAGTTTGTACTCATTCCATCTTTTTCATATCATGGCGGAAGAGTTCAGTATTATCGTGGCCTACGGTATTTTCATGGTGGCCTGGAATACCAGATATATTAACCAGAACAAATACATTTTATTTATTGGGTCCGGTTACCTGTTTGTGGCCGTTATAGACTTCCTCCACGCCATCTTTTATAAAGGCCTGGGTGTCTTTCCAGGTATCAGCTCAAATATTTCCATCCAGTTCTGGATCGCCGGCCGGTATCTGGAAGCTTTGATACTTTTGACCGCGCCGCTGACCATCAACAAAAAATTTAATCTAAACACTCCGTTGTTAGTTTTTTTGGCTGTGGCCACAGCAATCCTGACAACAATATATTATGAGATATTTCCCGTATGCTTCCAAGAAGGCCTGGGAGTGACCGGATTCAAGACGGTCAGTGAATACATTATTTCTTTGATTTTGGTTTTGGCCATACCGGTCACTTTGGCCAAAAGGCGGGAATTTCACCCTCAGGTCCTGACTCTGGTCATAGCGTCCATCGCAGTTACCGTCGCTCAAGAACTTTCATTCTCATCTTACGCGACGCTTTTCGGATTTTTTAATAAATTCGGCCATTATTTAAAAATCATTTCCTTTTATCTGCTGTATAAGGCCACCATCGTCGGCAATTTAACCATGCCCTATGAAAACATGTTTAAATCCCTCTCTGAAAGCAAAGAAAAATACCACAAACTGTCGATAGAATTAGAGGAAAGCCAAAGGATATCCCGCCTGGTCTTCGAGAAATCACCTTTCGGTCTAATTTATATAGACAAAGAAGGATTTCTCCTTGATTCCAATTCCATCGTATCGGAGCTGTTTGGAACGCCACGCGAAAAATTGATTGGTTTTAATACGCTTAAACACATAACTAATCAATCCGTTAAGTTTAACTTAGAAAGGGCGTTGGCTGGTCAAGGGTCCGATTTCGAGGGCGAGTACACCTCCATTATCGGAGGCAAGACCTGTATGGTCAGGATGATCGCCAATCCGGTGTCTCCCGGCGTATGTCCCACGGACATCATAGTCTCTGTTGAAGAAGTCGGCGCCAGAATCAGGATGGAAAATTCCTTAAGAGAAAGTGAAGAGCGCTTCCGGACTCTGACTTCCATGGTCCCGGTGGGAATTTTTCTTACTGATAATGCCGGGCATTGTTTATATGTTAATCCCAGATGGTCCGATATCACGGGTTTGACCGGTGAACAAGCCGGAGGCGACGGTTGGGTTAACGCGTTTCATGACCAGGACAGGCAAAGAGTTTTCGATGAATGGAGCAAGATGACCTCATCCCAGGGCCAATTTGCCTCTGAATATCGTTTCGTTGACAAACAGGGTAAGGAGACCTGGGTGTCGGGCCTGGCGGTTCCCTTCTTTAATAACTCCTCAGGACTCCAAGGTTACATTGGAACTATCATCGATATCACGGAACAAAAGCTTGCTGGAGAAGCCAAACGCAGATTGGCCGCCATTGTGGAATCAAGCGCCGTGGCCATCATCGGCATAGACACCCCGGGCCATGTCGTCGACTGGAACACAGGCGCTGAAAAGCTTTATGGGTACAATTATATAGAGGTTAAAGGCCGCCACGTTTCCATTTTGGCGCCGCCTGACCGTTTTGAAGAGATCGCCAGAATTCAAGACCAAGTCGCTACAGACATTAATGTTCAGAACTTTGAGACAGTCAGACGCCGGAAGGACGGAACATTGATCCATGTTGCCCTTAACAGCTCCCCCATTAGAGACAAAAATGGCTTTATTGTAGGTGCTTCCACCATCGTTTATGATATCAGCGCCCGCAAAAAAGCGGAAAAATCCCTGGCCGAGGCTAAAAAGAAACTAGAAATTTACGCTCAGGACCTGGTCAAGTCGCTTGAAGACGCCGCATCAATGAACATTGAATTGCAAAAAGCCAAAAATGAGTCTGAAAAATACGCCGTTGAAGCTGAGGCGGCCAACCGGGCCAAAAGTGAATTCCTGGCCAATATGAGCCATGAAATTCGGACACCCATGAACGCCATTATCGGGATGACCGATCTGGCTCTAAACACCAGGCTTGACAAAGAGCAACAGGAATATATCAAGATAGCCAACATCTCGGCCCATTTGCTGCTGGGCATTATCAACGACATCCTCGACTTCTCGAAAATTGAAGCCAATCAACTGAGTTTAGAGCAGATCAACTTCAATTTGAAAGAGTTGCTCGAGACCTGTTTGAAAATGATGGCCATCAAGGCGCATGAAAAAAATCTGGAGATTTTAGGACATTTTTCCCAAGATTTGCCCGAATACCTGATTGGTGATCCCTATCGCCTGCGGCAGATAATTCTTAACCTGATCAGCAACGCCATTAAATTCACCGAGCAAGGAGAAATAATTCTCAAAGCGGATCTACAAAGGATGGACGACGGCCAGGCCGTTCACGTGGCCGTAGTCGACACAGGCATAGGCATGTCTGATGACCAGGTGGCGAAAATATTCGACAGGTTCACCCAGGCAGATGGTTCCATTACCCGTAAATATGGCGGTACGGGTCTGGGGACGACCATATCCAAACAACTGGTTGAGTTAATGGGCGGCAAAATCCGGGCTGAGAGCGAATTAGCTGTGGGCAGCGTCTTTCATTTCAATATCGCCTTACCAGCAGGGCACACGGAGAAGGCCGTGGTGCCTCTCAACGTTGACCAACTAAATGGACTAAATGTTCTTATCGTAGATGACAACGCCACCAATCGGAAAATCATCTCGGAGATGACGGCCGGTTGGGGCATGAATATCGTCATGGCGGAAAACGGACGGGCCGCTTTGGCTCGCCTGGAGGATGCGCAGAACACAAGAGGAATTTTCCATATTCTGATCACGGACTGGCAAATGCCGGATATCAACGGCGTTGAATTAATCAACACCCTTAAAAACTCGGCCACCTGGCGTGAGTTACCTATTCTGCTTCTCAGTTCAGTAGACCGGGACGAAAGAATTCTCTCTTTAAAGAAGCTTCCCAAAGTCAGTCTTATGAGCAAACCGGTCACAAGTTCCGAGCTGTTAGAGAATATATTGATTTTATTGGGGCATGCGGAAGTTTCCGGCCAAGAAGGAATAGAACTTAAAGAGAAGAAAACAGACTCCATACCATTAAAAATTTTACTAGCTGAAGATAACCTGTTTAATCAAAAGCTGGCTTTGGCCTGGTTGACTAAACATGGCTACCAGGTAACTGTGGCCGATAACGGCCAGGCCGCGCTAGAGGCTTTTGGCGATGGCGCCTTTGATATTATTCTGATGGATGTTCAAATGCCGTTGATGGATGGACTGGAAGCCACCCGCCGGATCAGGATGAAGGAACAGGCATCGGGCAAGCGAACGCCCATTATCGCCATGACCGCTTACGCCATGCAAAGCGACAAAGACAGATGCCTGGAGGCGGGAATGGACAGTTATGTTTCCAAGCCCATACAGGTGGAAGAGTTATTTTCCGTTATCGATAACTTCGGCCGGGTGGCCAGGTTTAAGCCAATTGAGAAAAATGACGGGCAGGTTGAATCAGCTTTCAACGAAATGGCTCTCCGGTCGATAACTGACGATGACTTGAGTTTTCTAAGGGAAATTATCAAGCTTTTTCTATATAATTTCCCCAATAAAATTGCAGAAATTAAAACTGCAGCCGGTAGTCATGACGCCCACTCCTTGATGGCCGCAGCCCACAGTCTCAAAGGCATGTGTTTAAATATGGGCGCCACCCCTTTGGCCGAAGTGGCCAGACGTCTTGAACATCAAGGCCGAACAGCCCAACTCGATGAAACTCTTCAAGCGATAGAGGACTTAGACCGTGAAACGGCAAGACTTGAGCAGGATCTTAATAATTTTCATAACTCACTGTCTTAAAAATAATAGGCGGTCTGCTTTCATCAGAGAAAACCATCCGTACTTAAATACTCTTGAAAGATGATACTTGATGTTCAAATTTTTTGTTCATCGGACAGTTTTGCTGGGTCACAACAAGCCCTACGCTGCCGCTTTGTACTTCAAAGACGGTGTTTGTTCGAGTCTTCCTAATTCCCGGCCAATCATGTGTTTCTTGGAAGACTCCAGGTGGAAGAAGGTTTTCAGTTTTTTGTTAAGCTGGTCCAGTCGTTCTTTCGGGCTCTCTGATGATAAAAGTTCAAGACCAAAACATGTTGACGGCCTAGCCAGGCGTATTATGGTTTCACGGCCTAATAAAAGCTGACAATTTTGCAGGGAACCTGCCGCAGAGCCGACAATCGGCCGGCCAGCTCGGCGCCCTCCCGGCTTGACGCCACCGGTTTGAGCACTTCCAGAGCCTGGTCGTAGTCCTCCAACTTTTCATAGCACCGGGCCAGACCAAGCCTGGCCTCCATCGAGTCTGATTCAGCCTGAAGGGCCGGACGATATAGGGCCGCCGCTTGATAATAAAGGCCTAGTTGGTAATAGCAATCTCCAGCCTGGAGGCGAACCCGGCCGGTATCATTTCCGGCGGCCATTCTTCGGTTGATCCCGGCCAGTCTGCCCAAGACGTCGGCCACCCCGGCAGCCGTCTGATCATGCCCCGGCCTGGTCCGGATGGATTCAACGGCTTCTTGCACTGTCCGGTCATCGCCGGCTTCCATGGCCCAGAGCCCCAGTTTAACCAATCCATCCAAATTATTCGGATACAGGGCCAGTCCCTGTCTTAACATGTCCTGGGCCATCTGGGGCTGACCGTCCCACCAGTTCACCCTGGCCAGGTCCAGGTAATCAGAAAATGTTCCGGTCCGCCGCCGGACCAGTTCATCAACCAGCCGGGCCTGGCCTTTTTTATCCAATCCAACGATTTTCCTGATACTCTCATTCTTAGGAGACAATCGCAGGGCTTCGCTGATCTCGATGGCCGGATCTTTGACCACGTATGAATAAAGGACGTGGCGGGTGGCGGCTTGCTCCCGGCTGACCGCATCCCGCAAATCTCCCGGTCCCGGCTGAGGCGGGGGACTAAAGTAGCTCCAGGGTGACTCGGCTAAGGATAACATCCTCATAATCAACGGCTTAATATCAAATTGGAGAGATGGGTACTCATTATAGGGCAAGTCATCGCGATTTACCTCGGCCGCCCCGGCGAGCAATTGTTCGATTCCTCGGGGACCCAGGACAAAACACCCCAACACCTCTTCCAAACGCTGATACCCATTCGCGGCCAAGTCAGCCTTCACGGCCGGGAGGGCATAACGAGCCAACATAGTCTGGTAATCGAACTTCCCCCCCCGCCGTCCGAGCAAGAAGAAACCACCGTCTTTGGTTTGCCACAGGGAAGTTTCCTGGAATACCAGATGAAAAGCCTTCATGGCTGAGATCAAGTCGAATTCGTTGGCCCGCAAGGGAAACCACTGGCAAAAGACGCCGCCGTCATTCAACCCGGCATAGACCAGCCGGTAGAACTCCTCGGTATACAGTTGGCTGCTGCCGTTCAGGTAGAAATGCGACGGGTCCAGAGTAATGGCGTCAAAAGTCCGCCCGGTCAGCAAAAGATAGTTGCGGCCGTCGTCGATGATCGGGGTGAGAATGGGATTGTTCAATATGCCTTCGTTTTCTTCGGCAAAGACTTTGGCCCCACGCATGATGCCGGACGAGATTTCGATGGCCGTGATCGCCTTTGGCTGATACCTGGCCACTTTGCCGGCGGTTATCCCGCTGCCGAATCCAATCACCAGAACCTGGTCGGTCCGGGCGGCCATGAGCATGGGCAGGTGGGCCATGGTCACAAAGGTGTCGGTCTCCTCCATGTTCAGGATGTGCCGGGCATTATCATAGAGCGTCTTGACCCCGCGCTGGTTGCGGTAGATGGAGGAAATGGAATTGAAATTCTCGTCATAAAACAGGAGTTCTTCATTCTTGTCGGTCAAAGTGTAGGGCTTGAGCGGGGCCAGGGACCGGCCGGCCACCAGAGTCATGATGATTACCGCGATCCCGGCTGCAACCGGCAAAGCCACTCTTAGCCTTTTCCCGGCCGCCGGGAACACGGCCAGGCAACACATCCCCAAAGCCACATCCACCAATGAAAAGATGAAAATACTCTTCATGATGCCCAACCAGGGGATAATCAAAAACCCGGCCAAAAAGGGACCCAAGCACGACCCCAGCGAGTTGGCCCCGTAGACCTGACCCACCCGGGCGCCGACCAGATCAACCCGGTCCGTGTACAGCTTAATCGCCAACGGAAGCAGCAACCCCATGGCGAAGGTGGAGACAAAAATAAAGATGAAGACCAGCAGGAATTCATTCACATAGGTCATCACCGGGCCCACTCCGAGCCAGGCCCGGAGGCTGTCCTTGATGTCTACCATGCGGCCGCTGCACAGGAGCAGAACCAGCAGGTTCAACCCGGCCACAATCTTAGCCGCGCCCAGCCACAGGCCGTCCCATGGCCCCGGCCGGCTCAAGTATCGGGTGAAAACCAGGCCGCCCAGTAAAATCCCCAGCAGAAAAGCGCCCAGGATGATGGTCAGGGTATAGGTGAAGCTGCCCAGGAACATCAGATAGACTCGGGTCAAGAAAACCTGGTAGGCCAGTGAGGAAAAACCACCATAAAAAGCCAAGAAAATCAGAAACCAGCGCAAGTTGGAACTTATGGCCGGGGCGGATATTGGCTGGGCTTTCGGACCAACGGGGAAGGCCGCGGTCCGCTTCTTCTTTCCGGATTTGCCGGTAAGTTTGGGTTGAGGGGCCGGTGGACTGGGAATGACCGGCCGGGCCGCCACTCGCCTTTGCCGTTGAATAGCCCATATCCCGATCGCCACGTTGACCAGGGCGGCAGCATAAGTGGTCAGATGAATACCCCAAAATCTCAATAAAATGAAACCGGTCAAGAAACATCCCACCACCGCGCCGCACGTATTGACCGTATACAAGGCCCCGACCGAAACTCCGATGTCATCTTGTCTGATGACCAGGTACCGGCTCAGGACCGGCAGAGTGGCCCCCATCAGGAAGGTCGGGATAAGGACCAGGATGAAGGAAACACAGAACTTGACCAGGCTAAGTAGATAAAAATGAAGCTCCAGCGCCCCGTACAGCCATATATAAAAGGGACTCAGCAGGGATAACAGGAGCGGAAACAAAACCGCATAGACGCCGATCCCCACTTCCAGCAGACCATACACCCGCAGGGCGTCCGGCCGGGCGTCAATCCGTTTGCCGGCCACATAACTGCCCGCGGCCAGTCCGCCCATGAATGACGACAGCACCGTAGCCATGGCAAAGGTGGTTGATCCAAAAATTAGACTGAGGGTTTTGGACCAGACCAACTCATAGACCAATCCGCTGCCGCCGGAAAGGAAGAAGAAGACAAAAATTAATGGATTAATTGTAGATCGGGCCGCTAAGGGAGATGGATTTGGGTTCATTCCGGTTTCTGGTTGCTCGTTTTTGGTTGCTTGTTGCTGGTTTCTGGTTGCGCGTTACGGGTTGCGGGGCAATGTCATCGACCCGTACACGCAACACGCAACCCTCAAAGAGGCATCTCCGAGGTAATCCAGCCGGACAGGACTTCAACCTGATTATCGGGGAGGCACTTACCTAAGAACACCGACCGGAGTCCCTGCCGCTGGGTGGGGCTGAAGGTGATGGGGCCGGAAATTCCTTCGAATTTATTCAGGGTCTCCAGTTTGGTGATCAGATTCTCCCTGGTCACGTCCCGGCCGCATTTTTTGATCGCTTCCACTAACGGCTCGGCAAACAGAAATCCGGCATAAAAAAAGACTCCCCAGCGCTCATTCGGGGCATATTTTTGCTGGGCCGCATGATACTTAACCATGAGAGGATTTTTCGAGGACGGCGGCAGACCGAAATTGGTGAAAATTACTCCCGTCCAGAGCCCCTTAGTGAGCTGATTCATCATCGGGGCGTCGCTCAAGGTGCTCGAAGACATGAACTGCGGCTTATAGCCCAGCTTGGCCGCGGCTCCGAGCATCATGGCCGCGTGCTTGGGCAAGACCCACAGAATGACCGTGTCCGCTCCGGATTCCTTCAGCTTAAGGCAGTGGGAAGACAGGTCGGTGTCCATAACCTCTACCGGCACTTCAGCCAAGAGTTCCAGGTTGTATTTTTTCAGTTGGGCCTTGACCCCCATCAGTCCCTCTCTGCCGTAATCATCATTCTGATAAAAAAAGGCCAGCTTGCTCTTTTTCATCGTTTCGACGGCATAATGGGTCAAGATGGCGGCTTCATCGACATATTTGGGGAAAAGGGCAAAAAGGTATTTCGACGGAGGTGATGTCCAGTGGACCGATCCCGTGCTGGGTCCGATCCAGGGGATTTTGTTCTCTGCCAAAAAATCCTTGACGGCCATACCGCAGGCCGTACCGACACCCCCGACAAAGGCGAACACTCCAACCTGGTCGACCAGCTCTTTGACCGCAGCTTTGGTCCGGGGAGGTTGATATCCGTCATCTCGGAGGAACAGCTTAAGTTGCCGTCCATTAATCCCGCCTTCATCATTGAGCATCTTGAAGTAGCAGTCGGTCCCCCGCGCCACCGCGCCCCACAAGGCGGCCGGCCCTGTCTGGGGGCCCCATTGTCCGATTCTGATCTGTTTGTCGGTTACGCCTGTTTCTGCGGCGGCCGGACCCATCCAGGCCGGCATTATCATCATGACCAGGATAAACAGTCCGGTGGGCCATGTTTGGTGCAATTTTCTTCTCATAGCCATGACTCCTTTCGGTAAACTGGCGATAGATGTCTTTTCGGCCTGATTGGCGGCCGGCCAATGGCTCAACAGGGGATGAAGACGGCAAGTCGGGTAGACTCGACGCCGTCGCCCCGGCTCTCGAAGTTGCTTCCGGCCCGGTACGGGAACTATCTTTTTATCCCAATCAGATTAATTAATCAAGGTATTTTAACCTGAGTTCACCGAGTATGCCAAGCGATTATCATCAAGGGCCATGATTCAATCCGCAGATTGCCCCGATTTGCGCAGATTATGGCCAAAATAGGTCTTTAGTTTTTTCCATCTGCGTTAATCTGCGAAATCTGCGGATATATTTCTGGTAGTTAATTAAAAAAACTCGTCGAACTCAGGTTATTTTATCTTTACAACGGGCACCGCCGGGGCAGGTTCTCGGGGAGAAGAGGATAACTTTGGGGGAGGTCATTGGAGGAAAATGGGAAGCGGGAGAGGATGCACACAGCATCTCCGCCCAAAGACCGGCGAAGAATGCCACGTGCATCATGAGGTTAGCAGGCTTCAAAATTCTTGATAAACTGACTAACCTGAATGTCTAGATAGATGCATTGAACGCCTTCAATACAGGATGCAGCGTCTTTTGCGTCTAAATAAGTAGTCAGGCTATGATCCCCTTTCCACAATCCCACGACCCAGGCGTCTTTGTCTTTGTCGAAACTTAAGGATAAGCTCAGACCATGTTTGCGGATTTCAGGGTGCAGTTCTCGCAGCTTTATTTCCAACTCTTTTACGCCGACACTCATTTTTGTCTCCTTATGACCGCTAAGTTCTGGTGGATAATTCGGAAAGATAGTTTAACTCCCGTAATTTGTTAAATTATTAGTCTTATTCTGCCACAGAAAACCCGAGCTGTCAAGGCCAAAAAGAATGCCGGAATCAGGACTGCAACGGCCCTGGCCGCCGGCCCTGAAAAACAAAAACGACCGACCAGGAGCCTAATATACTGCCCTGGCCGGTCGTGTAGTTTTCAATGGGACGATCTGGTTACGCCGCGGCCTTGAAGCCGAGGTCGAAGGCTTTGACGTTGATCTCCGCAAAGGCCTTCTTGGTATTGGCCACGATGGCGGCCTTGATGTGGTCAACCGAAACGGGCAGAGCGGCACCGGCGAATAAAGCGCCGAGTAGGACCATGTTCAAGGACAGGGATGATCCGGCCTCAAGAGCCAGAGCTTCGGCGTCAAAGGCGATCAATTTCTTGACCTTGCTCTTGATCAAATCCAGGGTATCGGCCACGGCCGGATAAACGCCCTTACCAATGGCCACCGTAAAAGGCGGCAGCGGGCGGGTATTGGTAATCACTAAACTATTGGCGTTGCACTTAATCAACGTCCGCAAAGTCTCCACCGGTTCAAACCCGACCAATATGTCGGCCTCGCCGGGGGAAACAATGGGACTGGTCACATCACCCAGCAGTACGGCCGATTCCACCACGCCGCCGCGCTGGGCCATGCCGTGAATCTCACTGACCACCACCGGGACGTTGGCCTTGACGGCCGCTTCTCCAACCAGCCGAGAGGCCAACAAGTTGCCCTGGCCGCCCACGCCGACGAAAACGATCCTGGTCACATCCATGGATATCCTCCACATTATCTTATTGCAGTCAAAAAACCGGGACATCAACGATCGGGATCAATCCTTGCTCGGAACGATGGCGTTCTCCGGGCAGACCTGGGCGCAGACCGCACAGCCGATACACTGATTCTTATTGATCATGACCTGGTCGCCTTCCAGATAAAAGGCGGGGCAGGCCACCTGGTTGATACATATTCTATGCTTCTTGCATTTTTCTTGATTGACGACAAACGGTTTGGCTTTTTTGGCCTGACCGACCTGGCGGGCGAACAAGGGACAGATTTCCTTAGAGATGATCACGGAAACGCCCTGGAAAGCGACCGCGTCTTTGACCGCTTCAATGGTCTTTTTGACCTTCATCGGGTTAACCACCACGACTTTTTCCACGCCCAGGCCGCGAACCACGGACTCCACGGATAGTTGGGTGGCCTTAAACCCCATGGCCTCGGAGTCGACGCCGGGATGCGGCTGGTGACCGGTCATGGCCGTGGTGCCGTTGTCAAGAATGACCAGGGTGAAGTTGTGGTTGTTGTGGACCCCGTTAACCAGGCCGGTGATGCCGGAATGGAAGAAGGTGGAGTCACCGATAAAGGATATGACTTTCTTATCTTGAGTCCGGGAAAAACCGGCCGAACTGCTGACGGAGGAACCCATGCAGATAACGAAGTCGGCCGCAGAAATGGGCGGGAGCAGGCCCAGGGTGTAACAGCCGATATCGGTTGGGTAAATGGCCTCGTCTCCAGCCACTTGCTTAACGGCGTAGTAGGTAGCCCGATGGGGGCAGCCGGGGCAGAGATTGGGCGGCCGGGCCGGTAAGGTGGGGACGTTGGACAAATCCACGGGGGCCGGGGTCTTGTCCGGAAGCCCGAAGTAAGCCGCTATCTTTTTCCGGACCAGACCGGGATCGTACTCATAGGCCCGGGAGAACAGCTCCGGACTCTTGCCCTTGATGGGGATGGTGATGCCGTTTTCCTGGGCCACGACTTTCAGCTCGGTTTCCAGGATCGGCTCGAGTTCCTCCACGACCAGGACCTTTTCCACCCCTTTAAGGAAATTCAGGACCTTCGTTTGGGGGACGGGATAGCTGAGCATGAGCTTGAGAATCCGGACTTTGTCTTGAATGCCCAGGTCGTTGACCGCGTCATTGACGTAATTGAAGCTTGCTCCGCTGGTGGCGATACCCCAGGAGCCCCGTCCAATCACCGGATTGAATTCCGAGGCGTTGGAGATTTCGCACAGCCGGTCAAACTTCTCCATTAGTTTCAGGTGAAGCGCCCGGCTGACGGCTGGAACGCACACATAAGAAAACGGCTCTTTTTTAAACACGGCTTTGGACACCCGCGGACGCAAATTGCCCAGGGTCACGGCGCCCCGGATGTGATTTAACCGGGTGGTCGTACGCAGGAGGACCGGCAACTTCATTTGTTCGGACAATTCGAAGGCATAAACGGTCAGGTCCTTCATTTCCTGGACGTTGGTCGGTTCAATCATGGGCAGTCCGGATAATCTGGCGAAATAGCGGTTATCCTGCTCATTCTGGCTGGAAAAGAGGGACGGATCATCCGCCGTGATGATGACCATGCCGGCGTTGACTCCGGTATAGGCCAGGGTCATCAGGGGGTCAGCGGCGACGTTAAGGCCGACGTGCTTCATAGTGCAGATGGTTCTAACCCCGGCCACGGCCGCGCCCGCGGCGACTTCCAGGGCGACTTTTTCATTGGTTGAGTACTCGAAATAGAGATCGTCAACTTCTTTGGTGATCTTAAAGAACTGCAGGGGTATTTCGGAGGAAGGAGTACCTGGGTAACAGGTGGCAAAGGCCACACCAGCCTCCAGGGCGCCTCGGGCAATGGCCTCGTTCCCCAGGAGCAGCAGCTTTTCTCCAGGGCTGTCTACCAATAGCTTGTGCATAATTCACCTCGTCCCTGGCCCGTGTTCAGTCTTCGGCGTCGGGATTCATTATTTGTAGTTACCGGATAACTGCGAGCCGCCTGACCCGAATAACTACAGGGGCCGGCCGGCGTCGGAGCAAATGGCGGGGTTAATTGTTCCGTTCGTCAATTATGCGTTTGGCCTTGCCTTCACTCCTGGGGATAGAGTTGAAGGGGAGGATGGTGATAGGGATCTTGATTCCGATAACCTGAGTGAAGCGGTCACTGATTTTCTTGGTCAGGGCCGTAATCTTTTCTTCGCCGTCCTCATAGACTGACCGTTTGGCCTCAGCTTCCACCGCCATGACATCGAGGTATCCTTTTTTCATCACTCGGATCTGATAAATCGACTGCACCTCCGGAACCTCTAAGATCACTGCTTCCACCTGGGAAGGGAAGACGTTTACGCCGGTG
>JADFXY010000470.1:0-3353 GCA_015233355.1 Deltaproteobacteria bacterium
CGATAAGTTGGCTTTTGTGGATTTTTTCAACCCCAATTGAATCGGCTGCCAACAAATGGACGCGGTCGCGTACCCGGAATCAGCAGTCATCGAGTTCGTCAACAACAACCTTATTCCCTTAAGAATTCCATCCGACCATCCCACTCTCGGCCCCAAATACCGCATAAAATGGACTCCATCCCTGCTTATTTTGGATTCAGAAGGTACGGAGCATTACCGCACCTTGGGGTTCTTTTCGCCCCAAGAATTGATTCCATCTCTGCTGTTGGGGATGGGCCGGGCCTATTTCAATCAGCCTGACCGGCCCAGGGCAACCGCCTGCTTTGAGCGGATTATCGCTGAATTTCCAAAAAGTTTCCAGGTCCCTGAGGCCATCTACCTGGCCGGGGTGTCCCGCTATATCGAGAGCCACGACGTGGCCAATCTGATCGGCATCTTTGATCGGCTGGCAGCGGAACACCCGAACAGCGAGTGGGCCATGCGGGCTGATCCCTACCGGTTGTTGAAAAAATGAGATGACAGACTGGCTCGGTATCACCCCGGCCCCAATTCAGCCAATCTTTCCCCGGCATATTTGGCCCAGCGGCCGGGATGGTGATCGATGATGCGTTGGAAGTAAACTTTAGCGCCCGGTTTATCCCCTCTTTGGACGGCGCACAGGCCGAGGTGATAGATGGCTTCCGGGGTCCAGGGCCCGGCCGGGTCTTGTATCGTCAGTTGTTCGAAGATGGCCGCGGCCCCGGCCCAATCAGCCGCTTTGAACAGGCCGGCCGCCTGGAAATACCTGGCATTGGCCCCCTCCGGACGACCGTGGTAACGATCGGCCAGTTGTTGGAACATGCGTGCCGATTCTCTATATTTCCCCTGGTCAAACAATCCCATAGCCAGGTTATAGTCGGCCCCGGCCCCGTCCCTCTCGTCGAGCTGCCGTTGGGCCTCACCCGCCCAGGTCGATTTGCTGAACTCCTTGATAATCAACCGATAAGCCGCCTTGGCCCGGTCTTTGTCGTTCAGCCGGTCATAACAGGCCGCCAGATGATAGAGAATTTCAGGATACAGGTTGCTTTCCGGATATCCGGCTAAAAAATTGGAAAATATTTCTGCAGCCCGGGTCCAGTCTTGGCGGTTGTAATAACACAAGCCATAATGAAAAGCCGTCTGGTCGATAATCGGAGAGTAGGGAAACGTGTCCATACCTTTTTTGAATATCTCGGCGGCCGCGGCATAGTCCGGGATCCGGTATTTGGCCTGGCCCTCATTATAGACGATCGTGGCGTCTAAGTGATGGATTCTGATGATAATGATCGTCAGGCTAAGGGTCAGCAACAGGACGGTGACCAGCAACACCCGGCGGCCGTGACGTCCAAACCAGCCGGTCACCCCTGGGAACAGTCGTGGAGCCAGGCCCTCCAAAGTCGGGAGATGGAGTCCGGCCAGGCGCCTGGCCACCGGAGGCGTGTAAGCGACCAGCCATATCAGGCCCAAGATGGTCAATATGGCCCCCAGGTTATTCGGCCAGGTCGGGCCATAATAAAGAGTGACGTGCTCGGACGTGGGGTAAATGACCATGAGCGACGGCGAGGCCGGATAGACCCGATCCGCCCCGATGACCTGCCAGTTGGGGTGATAGGATATCTTGATCAATAACGGATGCCCCACCCGGTTTGTTATGATATCCACCCGCTCCCTGGTCACCCGCTCGGCGACCTTGACCGGCTGGACCAGGGGAATACGGGGCAAGTCAGCGATATTATCGTTGGTTCGGATGGTCTGGAACCGCTTCTCATCACCTGGGTCCTGCTTCGGCTTGAACACCACCGGGACCTCCAAATCCCCCACCCGGAACCACTGGAAGGCCGCCTTTCTCCAGTTCTGGGTGATCATCAGGACCGGCTCAAACTTCGCCGGGGTGACGTAGCGGCCATCGTTTCCTTTAACTTTATAGATTTCATAGTCGCCGAATTGCTTCTCGAATTCCAACTCTGGATGGACCCGGGCCGCCGCCTTGGTTACTTTTTCCGCGACAATATACCGGCTGACGTTAAACAGCCGCAGGTGCTTTATTCCTTTATCCAAATTAAACCGTGAATAATTATAATCGGGCAAGGGGGCGGAGGTGACTTTGGACACCTCGGATTGGATGTAAAAGGCAAAAGGTGACGAAATGGTCGACTGCATATACAGCCCTTCCAGGGTCGACCGCCCCGAAAACAGGGGTAATGATTCAAAAGCCCTGGTTGTCCCGGCCTTATTATGGATGTCGGAGTGTTCGTAGACCACCCGTGGGTCGGCCTCGGTCCCTTTCAGGTAATCGTTGACCGCCTTGAATGACGGCCAGGCGGGCGTTTTCTCGAATCCCTGGTAATTCCACTTGATCCAGCCGGGGATGAAGTTGTCCATCCGGCCTATCCCCAAGACGACGACGATAAAGACGACCATGGGTAAGAGCCAGGTGGCCTTAAGCCGGGAAATCAGGGCAGCCAGGCCCAGGGCGCCGATCAGGCATATTGCCGTCTGCCCAAAGGGTATGAACCGAATATCGACGACACTAATGCGGTAGGCGATGAAGTAAAAAACCGTGGCCGCAATTAGGATGAATACAAAGAAAATAAGACGGTCAAGATCAGCCCGAAAACTTGCCCGTTCCGCCCCCGGCCGGAGATTGCGGAGCGCAGTCAACCCCGCGCCCAGCGCCCCGAGACCGGCCGCCGGCCACAGAATGGGCGGGACTACTTGCCGAAACGTGTCAATAATCCAGACATAATTATACCTGGTGGTGTAGGGGATAAAGGCCTGCAGGGGGACTATCCAGAAACCCATCAGGAAAAAGGCCAGTGTGCCGACTTTTAATAGATAGGCCAGCCGATGCCACCAATGGTGAGTGGTAAATAGAAAAAAGGAAGACACGATAACTGCAAAAACCAGGGTGTACCCATGACTGAACCCGGTTAGGGCCAGGATGACCGCGCAGGTCCCTATGCCGCGCCGTGTGTCGATGGACCCGTAAAGATATCCAAAATAGAGGATCATCAGGGACAATCCGATACCGTAGGCAAATTCCCCGGCTAATGTGCTGGGAATGTTGCCGCCCCACATGGAATTTTCCTGCATGAACAGAAAAGGCAAGGTCAAGATGGCCGCGAAAATGGGGCCGGGAAAGGGTGCGCCCATTTTCCGGAGTCCCGCATAGGCGCACAGCGGCAATGACATGACTCCGGCGATACTGATCAATTTAAATGAGATAGTCAAAGGAATGAGATAGGCCAAAAAAGCCATCAAGACGAAGGGCAGGGGAAAATAGAATTGAAAGACAGGATAGCCGGCGTAATTGCCGGGACACCAACCGGTTATCC
>JADFXY010000471.1:0-3340 GCA_015233355.1 Deltaproteobacteria bacterium
CGAGGAAGAGGGCGCGACTTGATGTTTTTTAGAAAGATATGATTGCAATATAATTGCCTCTGCAGATAGGGTCATCACAATCACCGAAAAAGACATATCATAGGGATAATGCAATGTTATCCTGAAAAAAGCTAACAATTGAGCGGGGATATATGCAAAGTTGACCAACACTATTCGGAGAGCGTTTAGCAATTGCTGGTGGGGTTCTGTGGATCCTACGAAAAATTGAAGTATGTTGCCGAAGTTTTTTTCCTCACCGGTGAGTTCGTTGATAAAAGGCAGAGACCAAAGAATTGCCAGGAAAAGAATACTGATAAGAACATAGCGCCGGAGTTCATGCCGATGAACTGGCTTAGACCAACAACAAATTAGGGCTATTGAGCATAATAGAACGGCGGCAGGTAAATATCCAAGATGTGTTTGGACCATAAAACTACCGAAAATTGCCGCCAGGGGGAGATATCTTGCCTGCCCTCCGCAGATCATGAGGCAAAAGAAGGCATAAGCTCCCAAGGGGAATATACCGATAAAAGGATTCCAATAGTCCGGCAGTATAGGATACACGTTTGGATGCGAAATGTAAGCCGATAAAAGGACTCCCACCCAGCAAAATAAACCGGTCGCTAACCGGCGGGAGACCCACAGGATACTGAGAATTGAGCCTAAATTAATTATGAGGGCGGTGATTCTGAGGCCGGTTTCACCTATGAAATGGTAAAATGGAACGGCGAGATAGAAGAAGAATGGCCCAGGATGTTTAAACCCATATCGCGAATATGCACCCAGAAATTGCTGACCTTGACTTGCCTTAATTACATTGATTTCGAGTAAGGCTTGATCACCCCAGGTTAACGCCACAATCACAGGGGACAAAGCCTGTATTATCAACAAAACAAAGAGCGAAATAAAAAGAAGAAAGACTATAAGAACCAATATCCTTCTGTAATTGGCCGCCGTTACAGCAATGCAACCAAGTGATAGCCGTTTGGGCGCGACTGGCATCATTGTATATCCACTTTCAACTATTATCCGCGATGCAATTTTGTGAGAAATGGTCAAAGCCGATATTGTCCAAAATTTGCATCCGGCGGTTATCTTCAACTCGGTGAGAGATAATGGCTAAGACGGTTAACAACACCACGGGTTGAAAAAGGTAAGTCCATACTATAATATTGAAAATCAGGAAAATAAAAATGGTCATAGACGAAAAAATTATGACCGGAGTTAGCTTCCGGTAAAACTTTCCGATAATAAAGAATGAAAAAACTGCCAGGCAAAGCCCGAACTGAATAAACTTGAGATAGCCTTGCCAATGGTACTTGTAAAATAGGACGCTGAAATTAATGTTCTTAATCCAGGCACTAGCCCAGCCATAATTATAAGCCGTCAATTGTTCCCATTTGTCCCACAGTCCTACCTTAAATCCTTGAGGGGACGTAATTACAAAAGGGATGATCAAGACCAGAGCCACAGCCATGGTCGTCAAGAAGACCTTGATGGCTGAGTTTACACCGTCCCGAAAAACAAAATGTATGAAAAAGAATGGGATGACCAAGATAGTCAGTTGATTGGTGGCCAGGCACAAGCCCAAGAAGATGGAAAAGGCGCCCGTCTTGTTCAACATCAATAATAAAACAGTCAGTGCCAAAAGGCTGCTGAAGACTGATATTTCTGCGTCTATGCGAACCGAAAAATACCCTGATAGAAAATATAGGGCCGAAAATCCCAAGCCAATCCACTTGAAGTGATCGTCGGTCATTAGTTTGTTAACCAACATGGCGATTAAGATGAAGATGCCGACATCGGCAATAATGGTGGTGATTCTCAAATCAACATTCATCAGATAGGCGGGCATGAATGCCAGCCATTTGAGTGGAAGGTAGGTCAAAGGCAACTGATACGTACTAGTTGGAATTTGATCCATCACATGAAATTTATAGGGATTGTTGAAGGCCAGGAATCCGCCGATAGCTTTCTTAATAAGGTATAGCATATCTGAGTCGGTGGCGAATGGGACTGTGATAATTTTTCGCCCCCTGGCGGCCAGTCCGAGGGCGGTTATGAGGACCACGTCGAGGTAGTATTTAGCCACAGGCGATAGCCTTTGCTTCATAACCAGAAGATATGTTGTGGCTAAGGCGCCGCCGCCGCCGATCACGGTTAGAAACATTGTCCGGGAGTGCCGGTAACAGACGCTAAGTGATAACAAGCCAAACAGGATCAATATATTATAATACTTCAAAACATCATTTTGATCTAATACGGCCCATCGTGCCGGCCAGGCTCGCAGCATCAGAATCCACTGGCAAAGCATGGCCGCAACTACCACCATGGTCAAACTTATATAAATAAATATATTCGTAAATACAGCGTTTCCCTCACCGATTATAGAGAGGTATAGAATAAATAATGGCATGATAGTGAAGGGGAATAAAACCATTAACCTGGAATTCCGGGTACCGCAAGACATAGCCTATTAACTTCCTAATATTTTTTTTAGTTGGGGAGGAAAATTTGTTCCTTTTGGAGTGATTGTGGGATTGCCCGAAGGGAACCATCGCACCCCATACTCTGACGGCGGCGCGGCGTCAACGGCTAAAGTTTCAGCATCTTGAAAACTTTTTCGGGAATGGATTTGATGACCAACATGATCCATTTCCAAAACCACTTGGTGTAGACAATGTCTTTGCCCGACCTGAAGGCGCGATAGACATCTTCAGCCACTTCCGGCGGTTCGGCCATGAGCCTGGCCGGTAGGTTGAGTTGTTCAGTCATCTTGGTTCGGATAAACCCAGGCAAAACGGTGATCACCCGGACGTCCCGGCGGTGGAGCCTGTTCCTCAGGCCGCTCAAATAGACCGTCAACGCCCCTTTGGCCGCGCCGTAAATGTAGTTGCTTTGCCTGCCCCGCTCGCCCGCCACGGAGCTGAAGGCCACAATAAACCCATGACCCCGATGCTCAAAATCCGCAGCGATGACCTCCAGCACGCTCAGGGCCCCCAGGAAATTGGCGGCCACGATCCGCTCCGCCTCGGCAAAATCCCGCTGGGCCAGTTCTTGGTCGCCCAAATATCCAAAGGCCAGGACCACCCCGTCCGGCTTGGGGTTCAAGCTTTGGTAAAAAGCTTGATGGGACGTGTAGTCGGTGGCGTCAAAGAAAACGGCCTCAGCGTTGACCTGATACCGGATGGCCAGGTCTTGAGCCCGGTTCCGCAATCGGTCCAGATCCCGCGAGGCCAGATACAGGCCGGCCTTTTCAGTTGCGGCGAATTTCGCGGCCACGGCGCCGGCGGCATCGGAGTTGGCCCCTAAGATCAACAACTGCATCATCAAACTCCTA
>JADFXY010000472.1:0-3335 GCA_015233355.1 Deltaproteobacteria bacterium
AAAAGATCTCCCAGGGTAAGACGTGACTCCTTCACTTGGCCCTCGCCGGATTTACCAATGCGCATGTCCGGGTGATTATTGGGCGTCTCTGTCCATGGCCAGATTACCCCATCGCACCGGCCTGATCCGATTTCTGTTCGTCGAGTCCAAGTTTTGCCTAAGGCTTCCTTCAGACCCCGCCTCTCGACGACGCCCTTGCCTTCGGCTAACGGTTCCGATCACCACGGCCCGTAGAGGACTTACACCTCATAAAATTCACGCCATGCCTGGCACACCAAAAGAATTCAGGGGGAAGATCTTTCCCCCTGAATTAGTCGGCTTGATTTTCGGCCCTTGTTAAGGGCTTGAAAACAAAGATATTGAGCCTTATACCTCGGTAACCGTAATCGCGTCCGATTCACATACCTCAACGCAGCTTTCACATCCGAGGCACTCTTCAGCGTTTACCGGGACGGCCTTGCCGTCTTGCAGTTCATAAACATCAACGGGACAAACATTAATACATTCTTCATCACCAACACACTTGTCAACATCAACTACTACTTCGTACATGGCCATCTCCTTTTGTCATTAACCACAATTATTCTCCGAGGGACGAAAACCCATCGTCCTGCGGAACCGATGAAGTTGGATTCCTAAGCTCCGCCCATAACTGCCTGCGCGCGGGGAATTTGTCAAGAAGAAAATCAATACCCCGGAGCTTCCCTTTTAAAGCGGGACACGGCCCGGCAACGCCGGCGCAGAAAGCGGCGCTAAAAGCCTTTTTTCAGATATTGTGACCAGATCCAGGCCTGCCCGGAAGGCAGCACAACAAATTTTGAGATATAACATTATGCCGATGTTTTCAAGGGAAAACTTCTCGCCGGTCCGACAATTCTGGAGCACCGGCATTTCCGATGAGCAACATGCCGAAACTGATCGGTTAACGGCCCTGGACAGGTCTGAATCGCCGTCTCTTAACGGCGGTGGAGTTTCATGCCTGATTGAAATCCCTATTCTCTGGTTTTGGTCTAGCAGGACAAATTGACCAGTTCTTGGGGAATAGGATAATCCTTAAACGCCTCCGGCGGAACGGGGCTGCCGTGCTTTTTCTGAATATCGACTAAGAGTTTTCTCTGAATATCGATCATGGCAAAAATGGCCGCCGGGATGGCGCTGGTTTCCCGGCGATAATACCCTTCCACCCCGTCCAGCTTTTCTAAGAGTTGCCGCACCCGGATCTGGAACTGCTGGTCATAATCATCCCTGGTGAAGGTGGTGTGCAACTCTATTTTAAAAAGTTCGGCCAGGTCTTCATATTTGGGGATATATCCGATGGGTGTAGCGTAGGCGCCCATGTGGCCGTTAATTCGCCGCTCAATCCAACGGACCCAGACCTTTTTGTCCATCTTGGTATTGGTGAATTTGCCGGCGTCATTTCTGAGAAAATAGTTGACGTAAAAAACCAACGGCGGTGTCTTCAGGTCCCGACCAAACTTCAAGTGGCTCTGTAAATACTCGCCCACCGAGATGGACAAAAATTCATTATTAGCCATGGGGTTAATGATAATCTTAGTCCCGCTGCCGCCCACCGTGGCTGCCGTCGGCTCAGACTCAATACTGGCCCCATAAAACACACCCATGGCCCAACTGTAAGATTGGCTGACCGGGACCGGGCGCTGGGCGCTGCGGCCACCGTAAATAATCCCCTCACAAGGAACCACCTCGGTGTGGTCAAAGTTTTTGATTCCGCTCAAGGCCACGCAGAACCTGGCATTGTCGTGCGACAGCGGAATCTTGTTTCCTTTTTTATCCCGCTTTCCTTGCCACCATTCGCCCACCTGATTAGTTCCCCGCAGCGGCACATCCACGTTACCCATGCCTTGCCAAAAGATACGGGCATTCGCGCTCAAGACGTTGGAAAAAATAATTTCGTTGGGGTTGACCAGAAGATCGTGGATGTAGGGATCATCCTCAGGATTCACGTCCTTGATGACGCCGAACATCCCTTTTTCCACATTGGCGGCATAAACCCGGCCGCCGATTTTGCGCAAATGGGCCAGGTCGTCCCCGACTACGTCAAAGAGCATGGACGTAGATGTCTTTCCGCACCAGCTAGGAAAGGCCCCGGAAATGTAAGTAACTTTATCGCCTTCATAACCCGGTACGCCGGAGAGAAATAGATGTTCGGACAACCAACCCTCTTGGGAGGCTTTCTTAATGGCCAGGCGATGGGCCAGTTTCTTGGCCGCAACCGTATTCCCGGCATACTGGGTGTTAGTCGAATAAACGGCATTACTTTCCAGATCGACGTAAATGCGACGCAGATCGATATCTTGGCTGACCCCGTTTTCCAATTCCCCGGAGGAATGGATAAACTTGAAAAAGTCAGGGCGGCCCTTTTGGGACCGGAATAATTCATAGCCCTGGCGATAGAGGATATCCTCACTGTGGGCGACATAAAAAGAATCGGTAATCTGAACGCAGGGAATAGCGAATTCCGTGTTCAGAGGGCCGAGAGAGTAGAAGCTGACGATCATTTCCCGACCATTCATGATTCGGTCCATGATTAGATCAATCTCTTTCAATCCCGCGGTCCGCTCGATGGTCGCTACGCCGCTGCCCAAAGAGCCGGGGTCGGAGACGCAAAATTTTGTGTTGGCCGGGTCTCGCCCCTGGTCTTCGGCGCCGTCGTAGTGAATGGTATGGCCTGGGATAGTAAGCTGTTTTTCTTCACCATTGATCAGGGCCTGGACCCGCGAATAGTGGAGGTCCTCAGGTGAGCCGGTGGAGATAAAAACCGACCGAGGCTGAAATTTCAGGATGGCCGTGGCAATTAGCTCATCCAAATAGGGGTTCTCCAGCTCCCGGAGCTTGACCAGGTTGTCCTGATTCAGCCTGCTCTCGAGCACCTTACTATAATCCATCATTGTCCCTCCACTTATACGTTTATCAGACAAAACAAAAAATAATGATCAGCGGACAGCGGTCAGTCAAATCATGAAGAAGCCGAAAATAGATCAAGCCGAACGCCGGTGGCTGAACGCTCATTCACGAAAGAAACGTTCAAATTGGATTGAAGATCCGAAAGTATAAATATGTCACCAGGGGGTGTCAAGGAAAAAGGTCTTTTTCAGCCGGACCGGTGCGGTAAAGTTCGTCTTGAGGCCGAAACCGGACGGGTTGAATTAGGACATTCTACAACTGATTGAGTTTGTACCCAATCCCATAGATTGAACTAATTATTTCTTGGCCTGGGAGAAATTCGGCGATTTTCTTTCGCAGGTTTTTTATATGGGTGTCGATCGTCCGGTCATACCCCTCAAAGTCGTACCCTTGGGCCAGATTTATCAAGT
>JADFXY010000473.1:0-3325 GCA_015233355.1 Deltaproteobacteria bacterium
AATCGCGTCTATTCCCATTTATCTAATCTGACCCCGGCTCAACTCGATGCCTGTCCCTTCCTGGCCCGGAAGGACGGCGTCTATGTCACCAACATTTCATTTATTCCTGAAAAATACCGCCTCGACCTGCAACAGGCGGAGCGCATCCTTAACGATTGTTTAAAGAAATGGTTGGCCATCGTGGAGAGTCGGACTGACTGCGTCGGCGTCGGCCCCATTGCACCCCAGGGCTAGCCGCCTCTATGGCGTCCCCGACCCGACACGCCTAAAGACGTGCCTTATGAAGTAACATACCGGAAACACGGGAACAAAGAGAGGACATAGAGGTTTTAACCGGACATTTTGATGTTCCAGAACCCTCTGCGTCCTCTTTTATTTTCTCGCCGCCTCCCCGGTTAAGCTCTTAAGCCCGAGACCTGAATGCGTTTGTGGACTATCCATCCTGAATACCTGGACCCGGCCGGACTGGTCGCCCTGTGGCGGGAGGCATTACTGGCTCAAAAGGTCTTACTGGGCGCGACCAGGGGCTATCTCCACCACCCCCAGTTAGTCAGATTTCGAACCCAACCACATCCGGTCGCGGCAATCTGCACTTATCTCCAGGGCATACTCCAAGAATCCATTCGCCGGGGCTACCATTTCGACTCCTCCAAAATTGGCCGGCCCAGGATCGATTACCTCCTCGACGAAACCGAGGGCCAGGTGTTGTACGAATGGTCCCACCTCAAATCCAAATTAGAGATCCGCGCCCCCAACCGGTTTGCCCTGATGCAGCCAATTGAAATACCGGCCATCCATCCCCTGTTCAGGCTGGTCCCAGGTAGTGTGCAGGAGTGGGAGCGGGTCAGATGACAGCAAGAGCGGACGGTGGGCGAGCCAGGGGCGGCCGAAACCACATTTTATGAGATATTTTCTCTTTTACATTGACATTATGGCGCATAAATTCATATTATCGCGTGATAATGAGAAATATGCTCATAAGGAGAGAATAAGATGATTATCAGGTGCTCTATAGAGAACTGGATGTCTTTCCGAAACCGGGTCTCTTTTTCCATGATTGCCGGCCGCGAACGTCAGCATGGAGCCAGGGTCCCCCGAATCGGCAAATATAAGACCAAGATTCTCCCGGTTGCAGCCATTTATGGGGGCAACGCGTCAGGCAAGACTAATTTCTTCAAGGCCCTGAGTTTCGTCAAAAGACTTGTCGTCAATGGGACCCAAACTGACAGCCGTATTCCGGTTGATTTATTCCGCCTCGATTCGCCGGGAGCGAGCCGGCCGGCCCGGTTTGTCTTCGAGCTGCTAATTGATGAGACGATCTATGAATTCAGCTTCGCCGTGACCCCAGAGGCTGTTTTGGAAGAGAAACTGGTTCTGATCTCGGGCAACAGCGAGAAAGTCTTGTATGACCGACGGGATGGCAAACCAAATTTCGGCAGTACACTCAAGAAAAACAAACGCCTTCAGTTCGTCTTTGACGGGACCCGGGACAACCAGTTGTTCCTGACCAACTCCGTCTCGCAGAAAGTGGAGGACTTCAGGCCGATCTACGACTGGTTCAAAAGCACCTTGATACTTATAGCTCCTGATACCAAATTCGAATCATTCGATTTGCTTATGGATAAACGGCACCCATTGTATTCGGACATAAATAACATGCTGTCTCAACTGGACACGGGCATCGCCCGCCTTAGTGGCGAAGAAATTCCCATAGACAGAATTCCACTCGACGAACAGGAAAGAAAGAAGATACAGACGGAACTTAAGGAGGGTATGAACGCCCTGGTGCAGGGTGAGCCACTCAATGAGCGCTGGGTCATAACCCGAAAAAATGGCGAGTTAATAGCCAAAAAAATGGTTACCTACCATCTGAAGTCCGATGGTACGGAAGCCAGATTTGAAACGTGGCAGGAGTCGGCCGGCTCACAGCGAGTCATCGACCTGGTGCCGGCGTTTCTGGAGATGTCCGCGACCGGTTCAAAGAAAGTCTATTTCATCGACGAGGTGGATCGAAGTCTGCACACCCTTCTGACCAGACACCTGCTGGATACATACCTGGCTGCCTGCACCGCTGAAACCAGGGCTCAGTTGCTCTTTACGACCCATGACGTGTTGCTGATGGATCAAAAGTTGCTCCGCCGAGACGAAATGTGGGTGACGGAACGGGATGCCGTGGGGGTGTCCAATCTGAATTCTTTCAGTGATTATAAGGACGTCCGATATGATAAGGATATCCGAAAGAGCTACTTGCAGGGACGTATGGGCGGGATCCCCAGAATACTCCTTAGTGACGGTCTTGCTTATTCATGCCGCGATGAAGAAAGCCGAGGTGGTGACTGATGCCGCCTAAGAGGAGATCATTTGAACGACCTCCGGCGCAACGGCGATATCGGAAGATATTCATCATCGCCGCCGAGGGAACTGTGACCGAGCCCCAGTACTTTAACATTTTCAACATGTTCAATGACCCACAGTCCATCATCAGGGTCAAGTGCCTAAAGGGAAATCACAACTGTTCACCACCCCAGGTGTTGGAACGGATGAATAGATATATCAAAGAGGCATTTTTGCACAAATCAGATGAGGCCTGGTTGGTTGTGGACAAGGATCAATGGACCGATGAGCAACTCAAGCAACTTCACAACTCGACCCAGACAAAGGATAATTACTACCTGGCTCTCAGCAACCCTAAATTTGAATACTGGCTGCTCCTCCATTTTGAGGCCGGCCGGGGGATTTCGACCTCAAATGATTGCTCTGACCGATTGAGGAAACACCTGCCTGACTATGATAAATCGATTTCGCGTTGGAAAATCACTCCAGAGATGATAAATAAAGCCGTCGAAAGGGCCAAACAACGCGATAATCCTCCCTGCCCAGACTGGCCTCGCAAGCCGGGTACGACGGTCTACAGACTGGTGGAGAACATCCTCAATGCGCCCGAACAGGTCGCGTAAGTCTGGATTGTTGTACCCTTGGAGGATGTTTCCGGGCATTCACAACGACATCACGAAGTCTTTGGAGGTCTGTGTATGGCCCGATCTATTTTTACTCGATCCCAATTTGTGCCTCAGGCTATGGAACAAATATAATGTCCGCAAAGGAAAACAGTGTACTTTGGAAGTACTGGAAGGATGTTCTTCATGAGCATGATCACGAGAAACGAAGCTCTTAATCTACTCAGACTGTACAAAAGCCGGTTCGGAGAAAAATATGGCATCCAGGAAATTGGAATTTTCGGATCCGTGGCCAGAGAGACGAACACGGAAGAAAGTGATGTTGATGTGGTGATTAAAATACATCCGCCGAGCCTGATTACCATGTC
>JADFXY010000474.1:0-3323 GCA_015233355.1 Deltaproteobacteria bacterium
CGTGTCCGTGGTGAAGAAAGGGTTCCCGGTTCCGGCCGCCATGATAACCACTTTGCCCTCATTAAGGTAGCCGACAGCCTTTTCCGCATTGTATGGCTCAACCATGGTCCCGATGGGTATGGCTGAAAGGACCACCGCCGGGACCCCATGATTCAATAAAGCGCCCCTGAAGGCAATAGAATTCAGCACGGTAGCCAACATCCCGATATGATCTGCCGAAACACGGTCCAGTCCATAGTCGTCGGCTCGGATGCCCCGGAAGATGTTGCCGCCACCGATGACCATCGCCGTCTGGACACCCATCTCGGTGGTCTCTTTCAACTCGGCCGCCAGGCCCTGGATAACATTCGGCATAATGCCAAATCCCGTGCCGCCGGCTAAGGCCTCGCCGCTAATCTTCAGCAGTATGCGTTGATACACCGGTTTAAGCAACATTTATCTCCGGATTAGTGATTACAACTGGTTGTTCAAGCTTAAAAAAACTACCTGGAATTAGGCCACAGTCTCCCCGACCTGGAACCTGGCAAATCTGGCCACCGTGATGTTATCACCCAGTTTAGCGGCCTGTTGTTTTACCAGGTCTTGGATCGAGACATCACCGTCTTTGATGTAAGGCTGTTCCAACAAGCAAACCTCGGAATAGAATTTCTTCATCTTCCCATCGACCATTTTTTCCGCCACTTTTTCCGGCTTACCCGAATCGATGGCCTGGGCCAGGTAGATCGCCCGCTCACGATCCAACATTTCAGAGGTGACCTCGTCACGACAGACAAAGCCGGGATTGGCCGCGGCAATCTGCATGGCCAGGTTCTTGCCCAACTCTTTGAAAGCGTCGTTGGTGCAAGTTCCGGGCGAGGCACAATTCAGTTCCACCATCACGCCCAATTTTCCACCGGCATGGATGTAACTAATAATTTGACCTTCCGGGGCTTTTTCCCCTACCTGAAACCGGGCTGTGCGTCCAATGGAAATACTTTCACCCACTTTGGCCACAGTCTCATTAACCAGGTCTTGCACCGTAATATTACGGTCATTGACATAGGGCTGGGATAACAGGTCAGCGGACCCGGCATCGGCTGCGGCCACTTGCTGGGCCAGGCTGTAGCCTAAGCCCTTAAAAGCATCCGTGTTGGCTGAAAAATCGGTTTCACAATTCAGTTCCAATAACACGCCGAGTTTCCCGTCGGCCTCAATGTAACTGATAATCTGGCCTTCCGAAGTCGCCCGGCCGGCTCTTTTCCGGGCCGTGGCCAATCCTTTTTGCCTTAAGTAATCCATGGCCTTATTCATATCCCCGTCTGATTCTATCAGCGCCTTCTTGCAATCCATCATCGGGGCATTGGTCTTGTCTCGGAGTTCCTTGACTAACGCGGCAGAAATAGACACTTTAACCTCCCTAAACATCTGATGAAGCGTCTGCTTCACGCTTTTTTTCATGTTTGTGTTCGATAATCACTCCCGAACCCGCTTCAGTTCGGATAACCTCCCGGCCTTCCGCATCCATTTCTCGGGAATAGTCGTCACCATCCCGTTTGTCACGTACGACGTTATATCGCTCTTCTCTGACCTTAATTCCCTCGATGCAGGCATCGGCAATCTTCGAGGTCATTAACCTGATCGATCTGATGGCGTCATCGTTACCCGGGATAACATAGTCAACATTTCCCGGATCACAGTTGGTATCCACAATGGCCACGACCGGGATGTTGAGCTTGTTGGCTTCGTGGATAGCGATTCTTTCTTTCTTGGGGTCAACCACAAATAGGGCGCCGGGCAAAGACGACATCCGTTGGATCCCGCCCAGGTTCTTTTTCAATTTTATCGTTTGCTTATCCATTTGGACCACTTCTTTTTTGGGAAATCTATTGATCTCACCGGTTTCCTTAAGTGTTTCCAGATGATTCAGCTTTTCAATACTCTTCTTGATGGTCTGAAAATTGGACAACATCCCGCCCAACCAGCGGTTGTTGACAAAGTACATACCGCATCTATCCGCTTCTTCGGTGACCGTTTCTTGGGCCTGCTTCTTGGTTCCGACAAACAAAACCGAATGACCCTCTACGACCGTATTGACGATGAAGTTATAAGCTTCCCGAAAGAGCTGCACCGTCTTCTGGAGATCGATAATGTAGATCCCGTTCCTGGCCCCGAAAATATACGGCTTCATTTTGGGATTCCACCGCCTGGTTTGGTGACCGAAATGGACACCGGCTTCCAACAGTTGCTTCATGGTGATGTAGGACACGATTTTTCTCCTTGGTTCGATTTAGGTTTGACCTCCGCCTCGTCAACGACGCCGGCTTGACCCTATCCCTTGGCTGGAGCGGAATCGGGACACCTGGGCCGGCGCCTCAGAGCGCGTGTGATTTAATAGACCAGCGCTTTAAAGCACCGATGATTTAAAAACAGGCATTATTATCATAACGCAAATGGATTGACAAGAAAAAAATGAGATCGGCCCCGGCGGGACTAACAGAAAATGAACCTGGTCACTTCAGGAGAGCAATTGATCCGCACCGGAGCGACAATATAACCAATCCCCCGGTTGACATACAGCATTCGGCCGTCTTGCCGGTATATCCCGTTTGTGTATTTTAGCGCCAGGCTGGACAAATTCCACTCTTTGTTTCCCGGCAACACCGCCTGACCGGCATGGGTGTGTCCGGACAGGGTCAGCTCGATCCCATGACTTGCCGCTAAATCAAAGATTTCCCCTCGATGGGACAGAAGAACGGTATATACCCCCGGCTTCTTCTGCTGCAGCAGACCGGACGCCCAGCCAAAATTCCGGATGTTCTCCGCCCAACCAAAAACCGGATCATCGACCCCCATCATCTCGAGTTGTTCCTCAAACCCTGGAAAAGTAACCTTACGGTTTCTGAGCACGGCCACCCGCGTCTCAGCCAGAAGCCCGCAGCCCTCTTCCACCCCGGCATAAAAATCGTGATTCCCCATCACCGCATATGCCCCTAACGGCACCTTAAGCTCCTTCAAGAAAGGAATACACGGCTTGAGAAACTCGGCCCGATGATTCACCACATCACCCGTGATCACTAAAATATCAGGTTTTAGGGCCAGAGCCGTTTCAAAAGCGTGGAGAACATCTTTAGCCCCGACCAGCGAGCCCAAGTGGAGGTCGCTCAATTGGACCAGGCTTAACCCGGCCAGCCGGGAATGCTCCGGGCCGCAGGGGATGTCCACCCTGGTCACTTTAATGTCGGTCCTAGCCTGGTAAGCGGAATATCCCGCCACGGCGAGGCTCAGCCCGAATATGGCCCGCGCCCCCTGGGACAACACCTCCCGCCGGGAAGAATCCATAGCTT
>JADFXY010000475.1:0-3308 GCA_015233355.1 Deltaproteobacteria bacterium
GCTGCATACGGGACAACATTATGACTATGAAATGAGCCAGATTTTTTTTGACGAACTGGGCATTCCGCAACCAGCGGTCAATCTCCGGGTCGGATCAGGACCACAAGGAGAGACGACGGGCCGGATGCTGGCCGGGATCGAATCCGAAATTATAGCCCGCCGCCCCGACTGGGTCCTGGTCTACGGAGACACTAACTCCACCCTGGCCGGGGCATTGGCCGCGGCAAAGTTGCACGTGCCTGTGGCCCACGTGGAAGCCGGATTAAGATCCTATAATAAAAAAATGCCGGAAGAAATCAACCGCGCCCTGACCGACCATATGTCCACGCTGTTGTTGTGTCCGACCCGGCAGGCGGTCCAGAATCTGATGATAGAAGGAATTACGGCCGGGGTTTGCCACGTGGGTGACGTCATGTATGATGCGGCCCTGGTTTTTGGAGATTTGGCCCGGAGACGAAGCCGAATCCTGTCCCGATTAGGGCTGACGCCCCAGAATTATTATCTAGCCACCATCCATCGACCGGAAAACACAGATAGCCCGTTGAAGTTAGAACAAATTTTGCGGGGGTTGAGCCGGTTGTCCCACCAGTACCCGGTGATCTTGCCCCTTCATCCGCGGACCCGGAAGTCCATCGACAATTACGGCCTGGGTCATATCTGTAACGGAGTCAGAATCCTGACGCCTGTGCCTTTCTTGGATATGGCCAGATTGGAGCAGGAAGCCAGAACCATTCTGACCGATTCCGGCGGCATCCAAAAAGAAGCCTATTTTCACCGCGTGCCCTGCGTGACCATGCGAGACGAGACGGAATGGTTGGAAACAGTGGCGGCCGGATGGAACCAAATGGTCGGGGCCGACCCGGAAAAAATCCAGTCTGCCGTGGCCGGCGCGGCTCCGGGTCGAGCCATCAACGAATACGGTAATGGCGATGCTTCTTTTATTATTTTGAAATATTTGATGAACGGGCTGGTGGAACGTCCCGAAGAAGCTTGCGGCCTTGCTCCCCAACATATGACTCTGGAGACGAAGCACAAATTGTCGGATGGTGAGCCGCGATGATCCTGGTCTTGCTTCCAGCCTATAATGAAGCCCGGGCCCTGTTGGCCCTGCTACCCAAAATCAAGCGGACACTGGAGAGATTGGACACAGCGTATACGGTGGTCGTATGCAACGACGGCAGCCGGGATGGGACAAAGCCGTTGCTGGACATGTTCGCCGGCCATATGCCGCTGCACATAATAGAGCACAAGATTAATCGGGGTTTGGGGGAAACAATCCGGGACCTTTTTGAGTACGCGGCTGACGTGTCCGGGCCCAATGACATATTTGTCCGCATGGATGCCGATGACACACACGACCCGGACATCATTCCGAGTCTGATTGCGAGGCTGGACCAGGGATTTGACGTGGTCACGGCTTCCCGGTTTTTGCCGGGGGGAGGACAACGCGGCGTCAGTCCCGGCCGGGCCTTCATTAGTTCCGGGGCCAATCGGTTCATGAAGCTGTTCTTCCCCATCAAGGGAATCAATGAGTACTCCTGCGGATTTCGGGGCTACCGGGCCGGAATAATCAAGCAGGCTATTGATTTATATGGTAATTATTTTATTCAACTCAAAGATTTCGGGTTCGCCGAGACCCTCGAAAAAGTCGTTAAGCTCCAACTACTGGGCGCCCGGTTTGGAGAAGTCCCCTTTATCCTGCGATATGACCAAAAAGTCGGGGCCAGCAAGATGGCCGCCGGGAAAACCATTTTGGGTTATCTGATGATGGTGTTGTGCTATTATTGGCCGTGGGGCGGCTGGAAAAGCTCCCGCCGAAACACGAACACGTAACCCGAAACACGTAACCCGCAACCCGTAAAAGGACACGCCATGCACGTTATTGTCTGTGTCAAACAAGTGATTGATACCGAGCGGGTGAGCATCGATCCAAGGTCGCAATCAATTATCCGCAAGGAAGAAACGTCGTACATCAACCCCTATGATCTCAGGGCGCTTGACCTGGCCATGACGCTTAAGAAAACTTACGCGGCCAAAATCACCGCCATATCCATGGGCCCCCATATGGGCGAAGCAGTCTTACGAGAGGCCCTGGCCATGGGCGCGGACCGGGGAATCCTATTGACGGATAAACGGTTTGCCGCAGCCGACACCCTGGCTACCTCATATGTTTTGGGCATGGGCATCCGCCGATTAGGAGAATTCGACCTGATCCTGTGCGGGGCGCAAAGTACCGACAGTGGAACCGCCCAGGTGGGACCGCAACTCGCCGAAGAGTTGAACCTGCCGCAAATCACCATGGCCGACAAGATCGAGCAGGTGGACGATCATTTCCGGGTGGAGAGATGGTCCGACGGTTATCATCAAGTGGTGGAGGTCGCGGCCCCGGTTCTCGTGACCATTGGGCAAAGCGCCAATATCGTCCTTTTGCCTGGACTGACAGATATTCAAGATGCCTTTGAGACAAAAGCAGTAGAACCGTGGGGGCTCGATGACCTGGCGGCCGACGTCGAAAAAGTGGGGCTTCCGGGTTCCGGGACCTGGGTGGTAGGTTTTGAGCGGATAACTCGGGATAGGACGTGTGAGTTTATCGAAGGCGACCTGAGGCAGCAAGTTCAGGCTCTGATGGATAAGCTGACGCAAAAACACCTGATCGGTTGAAAGTGAGCTTATGAAAGCAAAACTTGACTTCTGGGTTTTTGGGGATCACCGGAACTACTATCAAGACCGGCTGACACTGCAAGTTCTGGCCAAAACACGCCATCTGGCTGATCTCCATCAAGGCGTGGTTACCGTGGTCCTGCTGGGTCACCAGGTGGACGAAATCGCTCGGGAATATATTAGCCACGGCGCTCATAGAGTGTTATTGGTTGACCGCCCGGACATGTCCGACTACCTTTTGGAAACCTTCACCCAGGTTATCTCCGGACTGGTTCAGGAGTATCAACCAGACTACTTTATGCTGGGCGCCTCTGATTTCGGTTTGGAACTGGCCCCGCGTCTGGCCAAACGTCTCAATGTCGGACTATGCGCCGATTGCATCGAGTTTGAAATGGACACCACCAAAGACCGGTTGGTAGCTATCAGCCCCGCCTTTGGGGGAACGTCCCTGGCTCGCATCGTCTGGAACGAACGCCGTCCCATGATGGCCACCATCCGTCCGGGCATTTTTTCCGAAATACCCCACGATGACACGGCCGCAGGTGAAGTCGTCCGAATCAACCGGGAAGACGACCGGATTACGGAAAGGGTTAAGATTCTCTCCTCGGTCCGTAAGATCCACCTCAGTCAGGGCCTGGAAGCGGCCG
>JADFXY010000476.1:0-1850 GCA_015233355.1 Deltaproteobacteria bacterium
GTGTTCGTCGGCTTTGGCCAGGGTATGTTTGCACGCCCGTTTTGGCGAGCAAAGGGGGTGTGTCCGGCGCCCCTCTTGGCCCCGGCTGTCGGTGATGACGTAGACGCCATCTCTTTCTTTATTAAGATCAGTCCAAAATTGGACCGATGAGGTATCCGGCGGATAGGTCACTCAATCAGTGCGGCTGATGCTGTCTTACAAGGCCGGATAAAGGAGAAAATATATGGACGTGGAACCAGAAATCATTGACGGAAAATACTTTCTTGGAACGCTTTGCCGGTGGGGGCATAAATACGAAGGTAAGCCGGTGTCTTTAAGATATTTATCTGGCAGCAAATATTGCGTAGAATGTATGCGGGCGCGAATGAAATATTATCACGATAGTCACCGGCAAGAACACCGGGCAAAAGCGAGGTACGCATACAGGAAGAAAGTGATGGCCCGACTGGAGATGGGTTGAGTCTTGATCATGTAACCGCTGTCATGGATGTCCATTTCTTGGACACCCATGACCCGAGATGACGTCAGTGGGACTGACGCTATCTCACCAAGGGGGTCGGCAGAAGCTACCCCCTTTCTTTATTAAGACGTCACCAGGCCGTGTTGTCGGGCTGTAATCCAGCCTTTTACAGACAATGAGACTCAGCCAGGGCAACCCTTAGCCTACCGGGAAGAGGTTGGCAAACACGCAGAAGACAGCCCTTGGAATGGCTCAGGGAGGCAAAGGGGCAAACTACTGGCCGGATAAAGGAGAAAAGATGCTCACCCGGCAACGCCATAGCGGGCTGACAGACTATTTTCTCTTTTATCTGGCAAGCCGTGAAAGAAAGTTCTGGACAAAAGCCATTCACCTGTGTAAATCTGGTGTCCTCTTAGAATCAAACTTGCTAACGGCCAGCCACCCGTGAGATTGGCTATTTCTATTTCCAGAAAAATTGACCGGCGTTTTGATGAGTGTGCCTATGTGGTGACGCATGGGCGGGTGTTTTTAGCAAGCACCTTAAGAGGCACTCGTTGAACCGCCGGTCTCGTTTTGTGGAGGAGAAAAATTATGAAAGACTCTTATTTAATCCCGGCAAATACCGTCTGCAGATGTCAAATGATGATCAGATCAGGTGGAGCAGGTTGGGGCGAAGACTACTGGCTGGCGAAAGCCAAAACCATTGAGGCCCTGTACATGAAGGCCGAATTCACCGTGGTGGCCGGTCCCTATACCGGGCGGAAGATCCACCAAAACATTATCTTGTCCGGTGGTAAGCTTGATACTGCCGGAAGGCCGATAGCGGCCAACGTAGGAAGAAGCACCTTACGGGCGATATTAGAAAGCGTCCGAGGTGTTGATCCAGACGACAACAGCCCGGAGGCCGTGACCGCCCGGCTGATATCATCTTGGGGCGACTTTAACGGCCTGGAGTTCGCAGCCGAGGTTGGCATTGAAGAGGGCAAAGACAACTACCAGGACAAGAACAAGCTTCAGCGGATCGTAACGCCGGACCACCAGGCATATCGGTCAACCATGGCACCGGCCCAGGAGGTGCATTGATGGAAGCGACAAAGAGCATTGACGATATGGAATGGATAGACCTTGAAGAAGCATTCCGCCAGAATATCACGAATGTGGACGGTGTGGTTTACCTACTCAAAATAGGCACCTGGGCTGAGACTGATTTAGATTCAGAAAAGCTTGACCAATTATTAGGCGACACTGAAGAAAAAGTTGGAATCTGTAATGCCTTGTTTCAAAGATTACTAACCATTCACCTTGAGCTACTCAGAAGTTCAAAAGCGTGCGGCGGTGGCTGTAAATCACAATTAAGGGCTTGTGCCAAATAAAAGAAAGAATTGAGCAA
>JADFXY010000476.1:1877-3298 GCA_015233355.1 Deltaproteobacteria bacterium
CAGGTGAGGGCACCGGCGGCGGATTCGTCACCTGAGGACATCAAGGATTCTTCCGGCGGCCAGGGACGATGAACTTTCCTCTCTTTTATCTGGCCCGAGGTTGTCTGCCGGAGGCAATGCCACTTGGAAAGTAGTTGATTTCACTAAAATGCTTTTCGGCAGGTCTGAGTTTATGAGGCAAAAAAGCGCCCGAATTTGGGAAATGCCCTGTTAATTTCGCCCCACCCGGTCGGCCCAGGTAGCCGGGTCAGGCCGGTAGGGTCCGGGAGGCTGGAACGACTGACCAGGGCCGGAGTACCTCATTACTTTTTGCTCCACAACTTTATGGAGCAAAGCTGTGATTTCAAATCGCACCTTTCCGAGCAGGAACCGGGTTTGCCAAATTTGGCAGAAGTGATCATTCCGGCGTCTACCCTGCCCGGCAACCACAAGCAACCACCACAGGCAGACGAATAGACGGAGACATGGCCACGATTAGTCTGGTTGCCGATAGATCAAACGACACGTATCATGATGATATGTCATAATGATCAACCTATCTAACTGATGACGAGTAGGAATATAGGTTATGCGTAAAATGAGTCGAGAAACGCAGGTGACGTGTTGGCTGCCCGATTGGTCGTGATGAGAGAGACGCAGACGAGATGACGGTGAAGACAAGACGCAGGTTGTCACTTGGTCAGGATGATCATGAGGGTGACGAGGTTGACGATTGACCTGATGATGAGGTGACGTGACGAGGTTACGGGTGATAAGGCGGCATAGGCCACGACCTAAGCGGTTGACTGGACGGTGGCCATAGGGTAAGGTCTACCTTAGGCAGTAGGTCAGCCAGTAGGTCGGTTGAGAAGGTGGCGGCGCTGATTATCGGCAGGAAAACTATCGACACAGGTGAATGGGGGTTAGAGTTGGGGTACTGCAAGGTTAGCATGTTCAAGGGCAGTGTCCATAAGATCGTAAAACATAGAGCGCGTTTCCTTTCGCTTATCTTTATCGCTTAAAAAATCAAATTGCATTCTTTGATAGAAGGCGAGAACATCAGGCGTGTTATAAGCATCAACTGTAAGTATCCGGCAACCTGTCCTGTTGTCTCGCAGAAAGAACTCTTTCACCATGTTGATTAAAGTAGCACCTATTCCAGTTCCCTGGTGTTCTTTCTGAACCCCCAATCGAGCAATTTTGACAGCCGGCAAATCCTTATAACGCTTCTGCTCTGGTATCTTTTTTACGATGTCTTGCACTTTTTCCTTACGAATGGCGTCATTACAAAAACTAATCAGAGCAAACGGGTATCTGGTGTCCTCTATTGAGAAGCCTTTTAGTGTCAAAACATAAGTCTTCGCAAGTAAAAGATTCTCGTGTTTAAGGCAATCAGAAATGAAGAAATCATTCAAATCGTCCTTACCACAATCAAAATGAAA
>JADFXY010000477.1:0-3281 GCA_015233355.1 Deltaproteobacteria bacterium
GTCTAATTGGAGATCGTCCCGGTCCTGGTGAGTATCCAGTATCTCGATGGCCCCAAAACACCAATCACCGACGATTAAGGGGAAACAGATAATCAATCGGGACCGGAAATCAAGCCCCTCCTCCACGAAATGGGCATGCCGCAGGTCCTTGTAGCTTTCGGCCACGGTGTATTCCTTGTGGGTCACCCGGCACCAGGGCATTGGTGATGCGGAAATCCAACGGGTCCCACCCGATCATTTTGGCCAACTGGTCCATCTGGGACTCCACGGCGAAGACCGCCTGGGCCGAGCCTGCCCCGCGCATGATTCCGGAAATGGGATTGTTGGTGTAGGCCATGACCATTTCAACTTCCAGATTGGGCACCCGGTAAGGACCGGTAGCCAGCAAAGCCGCATTTTGGGCCACCCAGCGGCCATGGGACAGATAGGGCCCCGTATCGGCCATGAACATGGCCCGCACTCCGGTGATCCGGCCATCGCGGCCGGCGGCCAGGGCATGATGAATGGTCATGGGGTGGCGCTTGGGATGGACCAGGATGGATTCTTCCCTGGTCAGGCTGATCTTGACCGGTCGTTTAGTTTGAGCCGTACCGATGGCGCAGAGATGCTGGATCGTCAAATCGGTTTTCCCGCCAAAGGCCCCGCCGGCAGGCGTAGTCACCACCCGGACGGACTCCGGGGCCGCGCCCAGCATCGCGGCAATCTGAGCCTGCCATTGATGAGGCGCCTGGGAGGCAGACATGAGGCAGACCCGACCCTGGGGGTCCAGCCAGGACATAGCCGCCTCCGTCTCCAGGTAGGCATGTTCCACCCGCTGGGTCCGGTAGTCGGACTCCAGGACTCGGACGCCCTGCTCCATCCCGGCATTGATATCGCCCCGCTGGATGAAAATCTTTTCCGCGGTGTTGCCGCCTTCGTGGAGCTTGGGCGCAGTGGGTTTGAGGGCTTCCCAGGGCGAGACGACCGGATCTAAAACCTCATAATCGACCTTGACCGCGTCGGCTCCCTTAGCTGCAGCCTCGGGCGTCTCAGCCAAAACCAGCACGATAGGGTCGGATAGGCAATTAACCTGGACACCCGCCAGGACAGGCTGATCCTGGATGATCGGGCCGCGTAACTTGGCCGCGGGCAGGTCCCAGGCGGTGATGACTTTGATCACACCGGAAACGTTAAAGGACGGTTTGGTGGACATGGTGGTGATTTTGGCTCGGGGGTGGGCGCTCCAAAGGATCTTGCCCCAAAGCGTTCCGGCCGTGGTGTGATCCGCGGCGTAACGCAGTTTCCCCGCGGCCTTGTCCAATCCGGTGACGTCCAGATAGGGCGTCCCAATACAAAAATACTTGGAATTACGCATGATCTTGCGCCGCTCGCCGGGAAAGGCGGCCACCCGGACGGCTTTGATGATCTTGTTATATCCGGTGCAGCGGCAGTAATGGCCGTCCAAGGCGTCCATAATGTCATCCGCGGTCGGCCGGGGTTTCCGAATCAACAGGGCCAGGGCCTCCACCAAAAAGCCGGGGGAACAAAATCCGCACTGCAAGGCCCCGCAATCCATAAATGAATTTTGAAGGCGGATCATCAGGTCCTCATCGGCCAGGCCCTCGATGGTCACGACCCTCCGGCCGTCCACCAGCCCCACCGGGGTAATGCATGACCGGACCGGGACATCATCCACCAATACCGTGCAAGCCCCGCAAAACCCCTGGCCGCAGCCGCACTTGGCCCCGGTCAGGCTCAACTCTTCCCGTAATACGTTTAGAAGCGGCCGATAGGGATCGACGGTCAGGCTGACCTCTTTGTGGTTGACCCTAAACACCGCCATCCCGTCCTTGGGCATGGATTTCTTGGCCAATTTTTTCTTTCTCGGGATCTTTTCCGGCCCAGCCGGGGACTGCGGCAAAATGATAGCCGGGGCCGCGCCCATGACCTTAAGAAAGGTCCGGCGGTCCATCGGATTTAACAGGTAATCGAAATCCTTTCCGGGCAGGATCAGGTTCGAGCCGTCATCTGGGCCGTTTTTTCGATCTTTCACTAGATGTCCTCTATGCGGCGGGTTGCGTGTTCCGGGTTACGGGTTGCGTGTTGCGTGTTGCTGGTTGCTCGTTGCTCGTTGCTCGTTGCTCGTTGCGTGTTGCGTGTTGCTCGTTGCTCGTTGCGTGTTGCTCGTTGCCGGTACAGGTTGCTGGTTCTCATAGTCTGTCATTTACTCAGCGTAATCATAGCTAATCAGGTTAATCACAGTTCAGACAACCAGCTTAGTCACAGTCCCTGTTAGATCTTCTTTAACTCGGCATTAATCATGTCGAGGTCAAAGGCTTCAGGATCAAAATCGGTCACGTCTCCGAATCTGTCCAGATAATCTCCGCGCTTGGGGTGATTGGGGTCTTTCATGGCTTGCAGAAAGAAGTCGTACCCCCACATGCCGCCGATGTCTTCCATTGGGCAGGCCCGCTTCCCCGTAATGCAAACCGGATAGTGTTGGCCCGGTTCAAGGGGCAGAATCTTCTCGACCAGGATCTGATGCTCCCAATCATCCCCAAAACTGTACTCGTAGAGGAATTTGGTCTTTTCCGCGGGAACCACCTGAGCCAGGGTGAAATCCTGCCCAGGTTCGGCCTCGACATCAAAATCGTCGTCATCATAGTCGGGAGGCGGTGAGCTATAAGAGATGCCATCTATCACAAACTCATGAAGATGGGTGTTACTCCAGCCCATGGCGATTTGCAGAATGTTGTGGAGCAGTTTGAGATTGGTGTCGCTGCGGACCTCGAGCCTTCTCCAAATAGGGGGTTTGCTGCGTTTCAAAGTCACCTTCAGCCGATAAACGCAGGCGTCTTTCTTTGGTTTCTTGGCAGTAACCCGGCCGGCCATTATCTCCCCTCCGTGAAATTGGGTTTCACTTGATACGGCTATAATCGACGCGTCCAAGAGCACCTGTTGGGCGACCCGTTGAAGACAACCAGCAACCGGCAACCTGTAACCGGCAACCAGTTACCTCAACTACCAACCCTGTTTCTTCCGTTTGTCTTTGACCGGTAGAGAGCCGCGTCCGCGGCCTTGATCAGGTTGTCCGGCGAACTGTCCGAAGACGGGATCACGGTGGCTACCCCCTGGCTAATGGTCAGGTAATCGGCGGTTGGTGAACCGGCATGGGGTATATGAAGCGCCACGATACCTTCCCGAAACCTCTCGGCCATCGCCACGGCCCCATCCAGGGTCGTATTGGGCAAAATGCAGCCGAACTCTTCGCCGCCATACCGGGCCATCAGGTCTACACTTCG
>JADFXY010000478.1:0-3270 GCA_015233355.1 Deltaproteobacteria bacterium
TTGTTGTGTCCGTGGTTGGCGGCGGTTCACCAGGAATGCCCCCCGGCCATGGCGGAGAAGGTGCTTCCGCGGCCGTATCACCCGAGACAAGACAGGCCGTCGCTCCGTCACCTCCGGCCGCTTCCCAGACACAACCGGTAGAGACAAAGGCTGCTATAGTTCCGCCGCCGCCGGACCAGTCCAAAGTCAATGTCCGTAAACCCCAAAACTCGGCCAGAAGCCACACCACCAAAGTGGTGAAACGCCGGAAGATGGCCCCTATGCCTCAAGCAGCTCCGGATACGCCACCCCCCCCGGTTCCGGAGCCGGTTTCGACCTCTTCGCCCGTGGCCTCTGCCGCCGCGTTGCCCCAGGCAATTTCTCCCACCGGGTCGGCCGGAGGAGAGGGCCGGGCGGAGAGCAACTTAACCGGTCATGGGAAGCAGGGAGCCGGAGATGGAACCGGCGCCGCCGGAGGTGGAGGATCGGGACACGGCTTTTCAGGTGGAGGTGGAGGCGGCCAAGGAAAGGAATTTCTTCTTCCCCAAGTTGATCAACCACCCAGCCCGATTCAAAGAGTTGATCCCGAATTTCCCTCAGAGGCGCGGCAAATGGGTATCCGCGGACGGGTTTTGGTTAAATTTTTGGTTAAAGACGACGGTTCCGTGGCCAGAGCGTCCATAGTTGAAGCTATTCCGTCCGGGCTATTCGACCAGAGTGCTCTCCGGGCGATTGTTAAATGGAAATTTCGCCCCGGTCGTTATCAGGGCCGCGATGTCGCCACCTGGGTGGTTGTACCCATTTCTTTCAAACTGTCTCAGTAGGATGGAGCCAAATGTCATTAACTTAAGCGACGAACAATCGTGTTAACTTTTTTAAAATAGACAATTCCGCTTAAACCCCAACGGGGCTAACCGAGAGCGCCCTTTCAGGGCTTAATCGGAATTAACCATTTATTAGAATAGGATCCGATGACCATGCTTCTTAAGTTAATGACATTGGGATGGAGCCAACGCGGCCGACCGGGATCGGCTGACGATCAGACCAACGCAACTTAAATTCGGAGGTTGTTGTGAAAATGCAATTGGAATGTGTGTTGATGGCCCCGGTTGATTCTTCAAAAGATGAAGTCTTGCGGGTAACCGGCCGGGTAACAACCGACCTGGTTCTCCGGCGAGAGGAACTCGCAGCCATGGAGACTGAGGAGCAGAAGAACTTGCTTATCATTTGCGGCAGCGGCACGCCCAAAGAGAGAATCAAGAGTTGCCGGGGGGTGCTGCTGGAAAAGGTGCTCGAAAAAGCGCCCATTTTGAAGGAAGCACACAACGACACCAAAAAAATGTTCATTGTCGCAACTGCTTCGGACGGCCACAAGGTGGTCTTTTCCTGGCAGGAGATTTTCAACACGAGCGTGGGTGATGGCGTCATGATCTTAACCGAAAAGAACGGCCGGCCGCTCGACGCCGAAAATGGCTGGTTCGACCTTTTATCTGCAGAGGATTACTTTACCGGCTCCCGCTATGTAAAGGGTCTGCGAACGATTGAGGTGCTTTTGGTTCAGTGATGACATTGCCGGCATCCAGGGGTCCGCTCACGAAACGGAAAAATGGATCGATCACTTTTTTTGTTGCCGCCAAAGGTAACTTACGATAAATTTATATTACATATCTGCGAAAAGGGGGTTCAACATGGCAAACATGCATACAGTCCGATTGCCGGAGGAACTCACAACTCGGCTGGCCACACTGGTTCATGTCACAAAAAGGACCAAAAGCTATTTTATTCGCGAGGCGCTTGAACGGTATATTAAGGACCTGGAAGATAGTTACCGGGCTGAGACAGCCAACGAGACATTTCTCAAGAGCTGTGAGCAGTCTATCCCGCTGAAAGGAATGGAGCTTAGATTGATCCGGCATTATTAGACTGACGCCCTGAGACTTCTGGGTCCGGCTTGCCGGTCAACTGTTCAAAAATTGAACCGAATAACTCAAGTGGTGTCGCCGGGAGAGATGTCATGGGATCAAGCAAAGACCAGGTGCTTTGTAACCTCAAACCGGCCCGGAAGGCTAAGGGCCTGTCGCAAGTCGAGCTGGCGGCCAGGGTGGGCGTGAAACGCCAGGCCGTTTACGACATGGAGTCCCAGCGTTACGTCCCGAATACCGCCCTGGCCCTGCGGCTGGCCAAGGAGCTGGACTGCCGGGTGGAAGATCTCTTCGCCCTGGATGAGTCTGAGAATGAACTGACGCTGATGTTGGATGAGGAAATCAACCCGGCCGACTCCAGGGTCTCCCTATTTAGGGTGCGCCAACGCCTCATTTCCTATCCGCTGGATAACAAGTGGCTATTAAGCGACGGGTTTAGGGCTGCCGACGGCTTGCTCAAACCCGACGGCCGCAGTGTGACTTTGCTCCAAACAGAAGACTATCTGGAAAAATCGGCGCTGCTCCTGGGCTGCGACCCGGCCTTCGCCATACTGAGCGCCCACGTGGCCCGGAAAACTAAAGAAGCCGGCGTGCATTGCCGGTTTGCCTCCAGTCACGGCGCCGTCGCGGCTCTGGCCGCCGGTCGGGCCCATGCGGCCGGGACACACCTGCATAATGCCGGAACCAGCGAATCCAATCTGGCCCTGGCGGAGAAGTTGGTCCCCGGGACAAAAGTCGTGGTTTTTGCCTTTTCCATATTCGAAGAAGGACTGATGGTGGCCCCAGGGAATCCGTGTGGAATACGGAGCGTGGCCGATCTGGCCGATGGCCGAATCCGGCTGGTCAACCGGGAGCCTGGTGCGGCTCTGCGGGTCTTGCTGGATGATTGCCTGGTCCGCGCCGGGATACCTGCCGAAATCATCAACGGCTACGACTCTCTGGCCGGGAGCCATGTTCAAGGCGCCCAAATGGTCACCTTCGGGTTAGCCGACGCCGCGTTGGGGCTGAAGGCCGTAGCCGCGGCTTACGGGCTTGATTTTGTGCCTATCCAGGCGGTTCGTTGCGACCTGGTCATCCCGGCCGACTTGCTGGATCATCCTGGGATCAAAGTTGTTCTTGACGTATTGCAAACCCATTCCCTGCGTCGGGAGCTGGCCGCCCTGCCCGGATACGAATCCTCATGCACCGGGCAAATTATCGGCGGGGTAGGCTGCGAACGTCCGCAAAATAGTCTATTCCGATTAAGCCCCAACGGGGCGCTCTAGGTTAGCCCAGGGCAGCGCCCCAATGCTGTTGAATTAAGCTTTTGAGGTCCGTTTGAGGTCCGCACCGAATTTCCAGTGGGGCGTCGGGCGGACCGCGTCGGAAC
>JADFXY010000479.1:0-1128 GCA_015233355.1 Deltaproteobacteria bacterium
GCATCTAAGGTGGGGGCGTGGCAATGGGGAATTGCCGGTATCGCCTCAACAGGGCGGCTTAACCAGGCCGGTCTATTATTATTTCACCTGTTGGCTTAGCCGATTTCATGAACTGGGCGTGAACCGGCAAATGAATTTTTATATTAATGAGATCCCTTATCACCATTTTGATCGCCAAACATCTGATTTCATCAAAGTTCAAATCCTTAAGATTTTATTTGGCTGTTATGATCCCGTCTCACAGCGGGCGATTGAGCCGGCCAAGATTGGGGCCGGGGACTTCGTCATCACCCGCCCGGAAGCGGGTAAGCCGATCCGCCTTCGGTTGATTGCCTGCCGTCGAATCTCGGCCAAGGTCACTCTGGAAAAATGTCTCAGCCTGTATCTGGGTTATCACGGCGGCTGGGGAGACAAAATTTTTACCTATATTCCCAGTAATCCCATGTTATTGACCCAGGCTATCAACGACGGCTTGATGGTCCCTAATCATCTGCCGCTTGAAGACGTCTTAAAGGCCCTAACCAGGTACCGTGACAAATTGACCAGGGAAAAAGAATGGTCAGACTCGTGGAGTCCGTTGCCGGTCATCAGGCAATTGCTAAAACCAAACGCCTTCCCGGCCAGGATGAAAAAAACAAAGCACAGCGCCACGTTGGGCCGCAACCCAAAAAGCAATGATTCCCACCTTGTCATTCCGAACGAATGTGAGGATTCTTAAGATTTCTCGCTTCGATCGAAATGACAAAAAGGAGCAGCCAAGTTCATGAACTTAGCTTGAAAATATATATTATAAAATTATTCGATTAAATAGCTTAGGACGATTATTTTGCGGCAAGTGCGGCATTAACCCGGTAGCGACCAGGGAGAACCCTGAGGCGGGGGAGCCTCCAAGGTGATCTTTTCGGCAGAGATGGGATGGTGAAAGGTCAGGCTTTGGGCTTGAAGGGAAATTACCCCATCGGCCAGTCCATGGGATGATCCATAATTCCGGTCGCCATAGATGGGATGCCCCAGAGCGGCCAGTTGGGCCCGGATTTGATGGCGGCGTCCGGTGGCCGGGATGACCTGGACCAGACTGGTGCGGGGTCCTATTTTCAACGTCTTATAACTAAGTTCAGCGGATTGGGC